>CAZXNX010000277.1:0-4014 GCA_964642225.1 uncultured Solirubrobacteraceae bacterium
CCCCAGCCCGGCGCCGACGTCGCGCCCGGCCGCGAGCCCGCCAGCGCCCCGCAGCCCGTGCGGGTGCGGGCCACCCTCTCCTTCGCGACCCGCAAGCTCACGCCCGACAACGACGCTCCGGCGGTGATCGCCGGGCGGGTGAAGCCCGCGCGCCCGGACCGTGCCGTGGTGGCCCAGGCCTACACCAACGCCGGCTGGAAGCCGATCGCCCGGACCGCCACCGACGCCCGCGGGACGTACCGGCTCACCTGGAAGCCCAAGGACAGCCGCTGGGTACGGGTGGTGGCGGCCGGTGACCGGCGGGCCGGCGCGACCACACGCCTGGCCGGGCAGTCCGGCGACGGACAGGGCGCCGCGCCGGGCGGGCTCCTGATGACCGCCACCGGCCCGATGCGCCAGGCGCTGGCGTCCCGCTACGACGACTACGACCTGCCGCTGGCCTGCGGCGGCACGCTCGGGCGCAACGAGCAGGGCGTCGCCCACAAGACGCTGCCCTGCGGCACGCTGGTGACGATCACCTACAACGGCCGGACGGTGCAGGTGCCCGTGATCGACCGCGGCCCGTACATCGAGCCCCGCGAGTTCGACCTCACCGGCGCGACGGCCAACACCCTCGGCTTCGAGGGCGTGCACATGATCTCCGTCTCCCCCTGAGCCGGCGTCAGACCGGGGCGACGCCGCCGGCCTCGCGGCGGGCGATCTCCGCGCGCACCACGGGGGCGACCTGCGTGCCGAACAGCTCCATCGACCGCAGGACGTCGGCGTGGGCCACCGCCCCGACGCTCATCTGGGCGATGTACCGCTGGTGGCCGAAGAGCTCGTGCTCCCACAGCAGCTTCTCGGCCACCTGGTCGGGGCTGCCGGCGGCCACCGCGCCCTTCGTCGAGCGCAGCCCCCGGTACTCCTGCAGGCCGGAGGGCGGCCAGCCCCGCTCGCGCCCGATGCGGTTCATCATCCCCAGGTAGGGCGCGGCGAAGGCGCTGTCGGCCGCCTCCGACGTCTCCCCCACGAACGCGTGCGTGTTGATGGCGACCTTGCCCGTGGCCGGGTCGTGCCCGGCGTCCAGCCGGGACTGGCGGTACAGCTCGACCAGCGGGACGAAGCTCGCCGGCGAGCCGCCGATGATCGCGATGGTGAGCGGCAGGCCCATCCGCCCGGCCCGCGCCACGGACTCGGGCGACCCGCCGACCGCCACCCAGACGGGCAGCTCCTCCTGCACCGGGCGGGGGTAGACGGCCTGGGCCACCAGCGGGGCCCGGTGGCGGCCGGACCACGTCACGCGCTCGTTGTCGCGGATGGCCAGCAGCAGCTCGAGCTTCTCGCGGTACAGCTCGTCGTAGTCGTCCAGGTCGTAACCGAAGAGCGGGAAGGACTCGATGAAGGAGCCGCGGCCGGCCATGATCTCGGCGCGGCCGCCGGACAGCAGGTCGACCTGGGCGAACTCCTGGAACACCCGGACGGGATCGTCGGAGCTGAGCACGGTGACCGCGCTGGAGAGCCGGATCCGCTGCGTGCGCACCGCGACGGCGGCCAGGGCGACGGCCGGCGAGGAGACGGCGAAGTCGGGCCGGTGGTGCTCGCCGATGGCGAACACGTCGAGGCCGAGCTGATCGGCGAGCTGCGCCTCCTCGATGAGGTCGGCCATGCGCTGCTGGGGGCTGATGCCGGCGCCGAGGTCGGCGAACGTGGCGAATCCGAGTTCCATCACGCCATCCTACGAACCTCGTGGCCCGCGCCCCGCCCAGCGGGTGTCTCGTGGCGCGGGGCGGCGAACCCGGGTTGGTAGCGTCGGCCCATCGCCTCCCCCGTGCTCTCCGCCCAGCGCAAGCGCCTCGTCCTGGTGGCGGCGATCATGGGGTCGTTCGTGGCCGGGCTCGACGCGACGGTGGTCAACGTCGCGCTGCCCGCCATCTCGCGCGACCTCGGCGGCGGCCTGGCCGGGCAGCAGTGGGTGTCCAACGCCTACCTCCTGGCCCTCGGCGCCTTCATCCTCATCGGCGGCTCCCTCGGCGACGTGTTCGGGGAGCGGCGGATCTTCTCGATCGGCGTCGCGGGCTTCGGCGCCGCCTCCCTCCTGTGCGCGCTGGCCCCGAGCATCGAGCTCCTCGTCGCCGCGCGCGGCCTGCAGGGGCTGTTCGGCGCGCTGCTCACGCCGAGCGCCCTGGCGGTCATCGTGTACGCCTTCCCGCCCGACGAGCGCGGCGGGGCGATCGGGTCGTGGACGGCGTGGGCGGGGATCGCCACCGTGATCGGCCCCTTCATCGGCGGCTGGCTCATCGACGCCGCCTCGTGGCGGTGGATCTTCGCCATCAACATCCCCTTCGTCCTGCTCACCCTCGTCCTCGTCGCGCGGGCGATCCCCCGGCGCGACGCGGCACTGGTGCGCCGCCGCGTGGACTGGGCCGGCGCCGTGCTGGGCGCCGTCGGCCTGGCGGGGCCCGTGTACGCCCTCATCCGCCAGCCCGACGTGGGCTGGTCCTCGTGGCAGGTGCTCGTCCCGCTGCTGGGCGGCATCGCGGTGCTCGCCCTCTTCCTGCGCCACGAGGCCCGCACGCCGGACCCGATGCTGCCGCTCGGCCTGTTCCGGCGGCGCAACTTCGCGGTGGGCAACGTGCAGACCCTGTCGATGTACGGCGGGCTGTCCATCACCTTCTTCTTCCTCGTCCTGTACCTGCAGCAGGTGGCGGGCTACGACGCGCTGCAGGCCGGGCTGGCCACCCTGCCGGCCACGCTGGTGATGTTCGCGCTGTCGCGCCGGTTCGGCGGCCTGGCCGACCGCTTCGGCCCCCGCTTCTTCATGGGCGTGGGCCCGTTGGTGGCCGCCGCCGGGATGCTGTGGTTCATCCGGATGCCCGCCGCCGTGGACTACGCGGTGGACATCCTCCCTGGGCTGCTCGTGTTCGCCTTCGGCCTGGCGATGACGGTGGCGCCGCTGACCTCCGCGGTGCTGGCCGACGCCGACGAGTCCAACGCCGGCATCGCCTCGGGGATCAACAACGCCATCGCCCGCACCGCCGCCCTGCTGGCCATCGCCTCGATCGGCGTGGTGGTCGCGTCCACCTTCCGCACGTCGATCGACGACGCCCTGGCCGGCACGGCGCTCACGCCCGCGGCCCGCAGCGCGGTCGCCGCCGCCCAGCGCCAGACGATGGCCCAGGCCGACACCGCCGGCCTGCCGCCGCGACAGGCGCGCGAGGTCGCCACCGCCGTGCAGGACGCCTCCGTGCAGGCCTTCCACACCGGCATCGGGATCTCGGCGGGCCTGGTGGCGCTCGGCGGGGTGCTCGGGCTGATCGGCATCGTCAACCCGCGGCGCCGGGTCTCGGCCGAGGGGTGCGCGGGCGGCCAGATCGTGGCCGTCCCCGAGGACGTGGCGGACTGCTGGGAGCCGGGCGAGACGGCGACCGTCCCGGTCGGCGGAGCGGCGACGTAGGCACCGGGCGCAGGGCCCGGTGCCGACGTCGGGTCGCTACGCCGTGGCGGCGACCTTCGGCTCGTCGCGGTACGTCTCGCCGCGCTCGGCCTTCTCCACCAGCGAGGCCGGCGGGGTGAACCGCTCGCCGTGCGCGGCGGCCAGCTCGTTGGCGCGGGCCACGAAGCCGGCCAGGCCGCCCTCGTACCCGTTGATGTACTGCAGGACGCCGCCGGTCCAGCCGGGGAACCCGATGCCGAAGATCGACCCGATGTTCGCGTCGGCGACCGACTCGATGACGCCCTCGTCCAGGCACTTGACCGTCTCGAGCGACTCGATGAAGAGCATGCGCTCCTCGAGCTCCTTGAGGTCGATCGTCGAGGGGTCGGCGACCGGCGGGAACTTCTCCTTCAGGCCCTTCCACAGGCCCGTGCGCTTGCCGTCCGCGTAGTCGTAGAAGCCGGCGCCGGCGAGCTTGCCCGCGCGCCCCTCCTCGAGCATCGTGTCGACCACGGCGAAGGCCGGGTGCTCGACCCACGGCAGGCCCTCGGCCTCGACGGCCTCCTTGGTGGCCTTGCGGATCTTGCGAGCCAGCTCCATGT
>CAZXNX010000278.1:0-3986 GCA_964642225.1 uncultured Solirubrobacteraceae bacterium
CGTGTCGTCGCCATATGGGTCGTTCGCGCTCTTCGACGCCCACCCGGATACCCCTGCCGGGGCGGACGGCCGGCGGCCATTTACGTGTCCCTCATGCGGGTTGACTAGCATCGCGGTCATGAACGACCGACCCCCGCGGGTGCTCGTCGTCGAGGACGACGACGAGATCGCCCAGGCGCTCGCCCGCTCCCTGCGGATGGAGGGCTACGAGGTGCGCCTGGCCCCCGACGGCGAAGCCGCCCTGGAACACGCTGTGGCCTTCGTTCCCGACCTCGTCGTCCTGGACCTCGGCCTGCCCAAGATCGACGGCCTGGAGGTCGCGCGGCGCCTGCGCGCCGAGGACGACACGCCGATCCTCATGCTGACGGCCCGTGACGCGCTGGAATCCCGCGTGGAGGGCCTGGACTCGGGCGCCGACGACTATCTCGTCAAGCCCTTCGAGCGCCAGGAGCTGCTGGCGCGGCTGCGGGCGCTCCTGCGCCGCCGGCCCCCGCGCGGCGCCGCCTCTGTCGTGGTCGGCGACCTGATGCTCAACCCGGACACCCACGAGGTGAGCCGGGGCGAGCGGTCCGTGGAGCTCACCCAGCGCGAGTTCGAGCTGCTGGAGTACCTGATGCGCAACGAGCGCATCGTCGTGCCGCGCCAGCGCCTGCTGGAGGAGGTGTGGGGCTACGACCCCTTCGCCACGACCAACACCATCGAGGTGTTCGTCTCCAACCTGCGGCGCAAGCTCGAGGCCGACGGCGAGCCCCGCCTGCTCCACACGATCCGCGGCGCCGGGTATGTCCTCCGCGCCTGAGGGGTCCCGCCCCCGTCGCGGGTTGCCCATCCGCTGGCGGCTGGCGCTCATCAGCGCCGCGCTGACGCTCTTCATCCTCTCGGTGTTCGCGATCGTGGTCGGCGAGCTGACCACGAGCCGGATCCGCTCCGACTTCAACGGCCAGCTCGTCACCGCCGTCGACGAGCTGCAGCCCCGCGTCAACGTCACCGCCGACCCGTTCCACCAGACGATCGACGCACCGGCCCCCAAGATCCTCGACGACTACGCCGCCGCCGAGCACGCCGTGATCCGCATCAGCCTGCGCGACGGGCGCAACATCAGCAAGACGAAGAACGCCCCGACGCTGCGGATCGGGCCGGACACCTCCCCCTTCGAGACCGACGGCTACCGGGTCGTGCAGCGCCTCATCCCCATCGAGGGCAGCGGCGGCGCGTTCGCCGTCCTGCAGTACGCCCGCAAGATCTCCGACATCGACGCGACGGTCTCGCGGGTGCGCACCTTCCTGGCCATCGGCGTGCTGGGCGGCTCCCTCGTCGCCCTCCTGGCCGGGGCGTGGCTGGCCCGCCGCGCGATGCGGCCGATCGACCAGCTCACCCGCACGGCCCAGGAGATCGCCCTCACACGCGACCCCAGCCGCCGCATCCCCCAGCCGGCCGCCGACGACGAGATCGCCGAGCTGGCCCGCACGCTCGACAACATGCTGCAGGGCCTGGAGTCCTCCCGGGAGGAGACGGAGGCCGCCCTGGCCCGTCAGCGGCAGTTCGTCGCGGATGCCTCCCACGAGCTGCGCACCCCGCTCACCAGCGTGCTCGTCAACCTCGAGCTGCTCGCCGACGTGCTGGAGGGCGACCAGGGCGAGGCGGCCCAGTCGGCGCTGCGCTCCTCCCGCCGGATGCGCCGGCTCGTGCAGGACCTGCTGCTCCTGGCCCGGGCCGACGCCCGCCGCGAGCAGCCCCACACCCCGACGGACGTCAGTCAGGTCCTCATCGAGGCGGCCGCCGAGCTGGAGCCGGTGGCGGGCGAGCACCGCCTGAGCTTCGACGCGCCCGGCCACGTGCTCGTCAACGGCTCGCGCGACGACCTGCACCGCCTGATCCTCAACCTGATGGAGAACGCGATGCGCCACACGCCGGCCGGCACCTCGGTGCACGCCAGCGTGGGCACCGACGGCGACGACGTCGTGCTGACCGTGGAGGACGACGGGCCCGGCATCCCCGACGAGCTGCGCGACAAGATCTTCGAGCGCTTCGTGCGTGGCGACGGCGACCGCGGCGGCTCCTTCGGCCTGGGCCTGTCCATCGTGCGCGCCGTCGCACTCACCCACGACGGGACGGTCACGGTGGAGGACGCGAACCCGGGCGCCCGCTTCGTCGTGCGGCTCCCGCGGGCGCCGGGCCCGGTGAGCCTGCTGGACGACCCGGTGGCCCGCACCGGGTCGGGCACCCCGCCGGCCTGAGCCGGCGGGCCCCGGTGGGGTCCTAGACCTCGACGACGACCGGCAGCACCATGGGACGGCGGCGCAGGCGGTCGTAGAGGAACTTCGCCAGGTCGTCGTGCAGGACGTCCTGGAGCAGGTCGATCTCGCGGATCTCCTCGCCGGCGGCGCGCTCGAGGGAGACGTCGACCTGGTCGCTGATCTGCTGGATCAGCCGGTCCTCGTTCTCCTCCTTGAACGGCACGCCGCGGAAGATGACCTCGGTGTCCGCGACGGGCAGGCCGCTCTGCTCGCTGATCGTCGCCACGACGACGAAGATGCCGTCGGCCGAGAGCATGCGGCGGTCGCGCAGGGCGACGTCGGTGACGTCGCCGATGTCCATGCCGTCGACGAAGATGAGCCCGGCCTGCTCGGGCTCGCCCCAGCGGGCGCCCTTGGCCGTGATCTCCAGCGGCCGGCCGTTCTCGCCCTTGAAGATGTCCTGCTCGTCGTGGCCGAGCGACTGCGCCAGGCGGCTGTGCAGCAGGATCCGCTTGTGGTCGCCGTGGAACGGCATCACGTACTTCGGCTTCGTGAGGTTCAGCATGAGCTTGATCTCCTCCGCGTAGCCGTGGCCGGAGGCGTGGATCGGCGCGTCCTGGGTGGTGATCACGTCGCACCCGATCTGGTACAGCCGGTCGACGGTCTCGTTGACCGCGCGCTCGTTGCCGGGGATCGAGGTGGCGGAGAAGACGACGGTGTCGCCCTTCTTCAGCTCGATCTGCGGATGGTCCTTGTGGGCCATGCGGCGCAGGGCGCTGAGCGGCTCCCCCTGGGAGCCGGTGGAGACGATGACCAGCTTGTCGTCCGGGAAGTTCGACAGCTCGCGCGGCTGCACGAGGGCGCCGTCCGGGATGTCGATGTGGCCCAGCGTCTTGCCGATGTTGACGTTCTTCTTCATCGACCTGCCCACCAGCGCGACCTTGCGGCCCAGCGCGGTGGCGGCGTCCACGACCTGCTGGACCCGGTGGATGTTGGAGGCGAAGCAGGTGACGACGATGCGGCCGTCGCACTCGGCGAACACGCGCTCCAGGTGCGGCCCGACGATCGACTCGCTGGGCGAGAAGCCGGGGCGGTCGGCGTTGGTGGAGTCGCCGCACAGCAGCAGCAGTCCGTCGCGGCCCAGCTCGGCCAGGCGCGAGACGTCGGCGGGGACGCCGTCGACCGGGGTCTGGTCGAACTTGTAGTCGCCGGTGATGAGCATGGTGCCCAGGTCCGTCGTCAGCGCGACGGCGCTGGCGTCCGGGATCGAGTGGGTCATGTGGACCAGCTCGGCGGTGAACGGGCCGAGGTCGACCTCGTCGCCGGGGCGCAGGTCGATGAGCTTGGCGTCCTTGATCTTGTGCTCGTCCAGCTTGGAGCGGGCCATCGCCATCGTCAATGCGCCGCCGTAGACGGGCGGCTTGTCGGCGCCGAGGGCGCGCATCACGAAGGGCAGGGCCCCGATGTGGTCCTCGTGGCCGTGGGTGATGATGATCGCCTCGATCTTGGAGGCGTGCTCGCGCAGATAGGTGAAGTCGGGCAGGACGAGGTCGATGCCCGTCTGCTCGGGGGTCGGGAAGCGCAGGCCGACGTCGACGACGACGATGCGACCGTCGTACTCCACGACGGTCATGTTCTTGCCGATCTCCCCCAGTCCGCCCAGCGGCAGGACGCGGAGCTTGCCGCTCATCGGGTTGCCTCGGATCCGGTGAGGAGGCCGTGGCGCTCGAGTGCTTGGTGGATCACAGT
>CAZXNX010000279.1:0-2143 GCA_964642225.1 uncultured Solirubrobacteraceae bacterium
GCGCGTGCCCGCAACTAGAGAGACATTGGTGGTGTGTCTAGAGCGCGTCTGAACGCGCCAGGGTCAATCGCGCAGGGCCGCGACGTCCGCGGCGACCATCTCGGCCACCAGCTCGTCGAACGAGTAGCGCGGCTCCCACCCCAGGTCGCGGCGTGCCCTCGTCGGGTCGCCGACCGGCGGCGTGGCCTCCGGGGGCCGAACCAGGGCGGGATCGACGGTGACGTACTTGGCGGGCTCCAGCCCGACCGCGGCGAAGGCGGTGTCGACGAGGTCGCCGACGGTGCGCCCGACGCCGGAGGCCAGCACGTAGTCCTGTGGCTCATCGGCCTGCAGGGAGAGCCAGGCGCCGCGCATGATGTCGGCGGCGTGGGACCAGTCGCGCACCGCGCGCAGGTCGCCCAGCACCAGGTCGTCGGCCCGCCCGGCGGCGATGGCGGCGGCGCCGGCCGTGACCTTGCGCGGCAGGAAGCGGGCGGGGCGCCGCGGCGACTCGTGGTTGTAGAGGATCCCCGACACCGCGAACAGCCCGTGGTGGGCGCGCAAAGCGCCGACGAGGCCGTGGCCGGCGAGCTTGGCCGCGCCGTACGGGGTGCGCGGGCGCATCGGCGACAGCTCGTCCTGGGGGCTGACGCCGGCGTCGCCGAAGATCTCGCTGGTGGCGGCGACGAACACCCGGGGGCGCCGCTCGACCGGCTGGGCGACGGCCGCGGCCAGCAGCGCCGCCGTCCCCACGGCAACGGCCTGCACCGTCTCGGTGGGGTCGCGCCAGGAGTCGGGGACGAAGGTGGGCGCGGCCAGGTGGTAGAGCTCGTCGGGCGCCACCTCCTCCACCACACGGTGCAACGAGGCGGTGTCGAGCAGCTCCGCCTCGATGAGCGTGACCGCGGCGGGCACGAACGGGCCGGGGTCCAGCCCGGGGCGCCCCGTGCCCACCACGTTGTACCCCTGAGCGAGCAACAGCTCGGCGAGATATGAGCCGTCCTGGCCGGTGACGCCCGTAATCAGTGCGGTGCGGTGGGACACGGGTCGCAGCGTATCCTTGCCGGCCCATGCACGCTTCCCCCGCTCAGCCCTCATGACCCGCGTCCTGGTCACCGGCGGCGCCGGCACCATCGGCAGCGCCGTGGTGCGCCGCCTCCTGCGCGACCCGGCCTACGACGTGCGCATCAGCGACCAGCGTGAGGCCCCGCAGTGGATGCGCGAGGGCTGCGAGGTCCACACCGGCGACCTGCGGGTGCTGGAGCAGGCGCGCGAGGCGACCGCCGGCTGCACGCACGTGATCCACCTGGCGGCGATCGTCGGCGGCATCGCCAACTTCCACAAGCTGCCCTACACCCTCACCGAGGTCAACAACGCGCTCTATAACGGCGTCGTGCGCGCGGCCATCGACGAGGGCGTCGAGCGATTCGTCTACACGTCCTCCTCGATGGTGTTCGAGCAGGCCGAGCAGTACCCGACCCGGGAGGACTACCTCCCGCGCTGCCCAACCCCGATCTCCGCCTACGGCTTCTCCAAGCTCACCGGCGAGGTGTACGTGAAGGCCGCCCACGAGGAATTCGGCCTGCCCTTCACGATCTGCCGCCCGTTCAACGCCTACGGCCCGGGCGAGGTGCCCGAGGACGAGCCCGGCATCGCCCACATGGTCCCCGACGTGATCCGCAAGGTGCTGGCCGGCAACCGCCCGCTGCCGATCTTCGGCGACGGCACCCAGACTCGTACGCTCACCTACGTCGACGACATCGCCGACGGCATCGTCACGTCGATGGCCTCCCCGGCGGGCCTCAACGAGGATTTCAACATCTCCGCCGCCGAGGAGATGACCGTCGCCGACATCTGCCGCGTGATCTGGGCCGAGTGCGGCGAGGACCCCGCGGAACTGGAGTTCGAGCACCTGCCGAGCTTCGCCGTCGACGTCGTGCGCCGCTGGCCCGACGTCTCCAAGGCCAAGACCCTCCTGGGCTGGGAGGCGCAGATCGACCTCCCCACCGGCCTGCAGCGCACCATCGCGTGGCTGCGCGAGCGCGAGGCGTAGCGGGCCACCCGGTCAGCGGTCGTACACGTCACGGCGATGACCGACGGTCACCACCACGACGAGCAGGACGTCGTCGGCCACCGTGTAGATGATGCGGTGGTCACCGACGCG
>CAZXNX010000279.1:2153-3970 GCA_964642225.1 uncultured Solirubrobacteraceae bacterium
GGCTCGGCTTCACCGTTCTACGCCGACGGAGGCGTGGTCACCGACGCGCACCCGTAGCCCGGGTCGCCCTCGCAGCGCGCGGGCCGCGGGCGGACGAGGATCCTCGGCCAGAAGCGCGATGGCGCCTTGCACGCGGGCGCGGATCGGCGGATCGAGCCTCTTCAGCGCCCGGACCGCTGCCGGGCGAAGCTCGATCCGGTAGCTCACGTCCAGCCGAGGTCGGCCTTGACCTGATCCCAGGGGACGTTCGGGCCTTCCTCTTCCATCGCGGCATCGAAGGCCGCAACGTCCTGCGCCTCCTCCAGCGCGTCCATCAGCTCGTCGTAACGCTCGGGGCTGAGCAGCACGGCGGCGCGCTGCCCGTACCGCTCGAGCACGACGGCCTCGGTGCGCGCCGTCTCCACTGCGTCCGACAGCGTTTCGCGGGCGGTGCTGATGTTCATCGTCGCCATGAGTGAAGCGTACAACTTGACGCCCATTCTGTACAACACCGTCGGTGGATCACGCTTCTTCAGCGCAGCGAACGTACGGCTCGGGCGTAGGCTTGGGCGGCCGGCTTGGGGCGCCCGTCGAGGTAGTGCAGCCCGGTGTGCAGGCCCCAGAAGTCGGTGCGGCCCTGGTAGGGCGGCAGGTCCTGCCAACCGTAGTAGACGAAGCCCTGCAAACGCAGGTCGCGCCGTGCCTTGCCCAGCGCCTTGATCGCGCTGGAGACGAGGGACGCCTGCTTGCTCACGCTCGTGGTGGTGATGCCGCGGGGCCCGCCCGCGCCCCACCCGAACTCGGTCACCCACATGCCCGCGTGGGGGTCGCGGCGCTTGTCCATCACCTCGCGCACATCCCGCAGCATGCCGATCATCTTCCCGCTCGACGGCGCGTACGCGTTGATGGCCACCACGTCGAAGTTTCCGCGGGCACGGGCCGTGTAGAGCCGGTTCAGGTAGGTGGTGAGCTTGGCGCCCAGGTGGCTGTCCGTCGGCATGCCGGCCAGGACGATGCGGGCCTTGCGATCGACGCCCCGGATGACGACGGCCGTCTCTTTGAGGAGTCTCGCGTAGCCCAGCGGACTGATCCTGGGCAGCCAGTAGATCGACAGGTTGGGCTCGTTCCACACCTGGTAGTTGATGATCGGCCGGGCGGGCACCTCGGGGTGCTGGGCCCACAGCGTGCCGCCGCGGCCGTAGCGCTGGGCGACGGCCCGGGCGTACGCGGCGAACGCGTGCCGGTCCTTCGGCGGATAGGTGCCGCGCGTGGTGTCCCCGGGCGGGCGGGCCGTACCCCAGCCGGGCGCGCCGAACAGGACCGGCATCACCTCGATCCCGGCGCGGGCCGCCGCCAGCATGAACCCGTCGGTGACCGAGAAGTCGAAGAGGCCGGGCGCCGGCGCCAGCCGGGCCCAGTCGAACGTCTGACGGATCAGCCGCACCCCCGACGTGCGCTGCCGATCGAGGATGCGCCGCTGCACGGAAGGGTCGGCCGCAAAGGCGGTCTCGGTGACGATGCCGGAGAACGTGGCCTGGATACGGCGCGGGTTGGACACGCCGGGCGGGGTACTCGCATCGACTGCCGCGCCGGAACCACCGACGGCCAGCACCAGACCGGCCACGACGACAGCGCGGGCACAGAGGCCGTGTCGTGACGTGGGCCTCAGCACCTATCCCAAGGTAGCAACCGGACAACCTCCTACTTCGGCAGCGCCCCGATCACCCCGGCGGCTTGGAAGTACGTCGACAGCGCGGGCTTGCCCGATCCGTCCTGGTTGAGCAGCCCGGTGTGCAGGCCCCAGAAGTCGCCCTTGCCGCGGTAGGGCGGCGCGTCGC
>CAZXNX010000280.1:0-3965 GCA_964642225.1 uncultured Solirubrobacteraceae bacterium
GCCGTACTACTGGATTGCGCCCGTGACGATCGCGCTGTGCTGCGCGGGGGCGCTGGCGCTGCGGCACCGATGGCTGGGTGCTGGTGTCGCAGCCCTGGTCCCGGTGCTGGCGCTCGTGCCCGGCGTCCTGCTGCTGATGGCCGCCGTCCTGCTGCCCCGGCTCATGTGAGCGCGGGCCCCGACACCCCGGAAACCCGGCCATCCCGACCCGCAATACTTCCGCCGATGGCCGGCCCCCCCCCTCCCACCCACTCCGGCCCCACCGCCAGGGGGCGGAGCCACGGCGCCCCCGTGCGGGGCATCCAGCGCACCGAGACGGGCAGCGCCGTCGTCCTGCTCGGCGCCGTCGTCGTGGCCCGTGTGTGGGCCAACTCGCCGTGGCCGGACTCCTACGAGTCGTTCTGGCACACCGTCCTGGCCATCCGGGTCGGCGACCACGGGATCGCCACCGGCCTGCGCGAGTGGGTCAACCAGGGACTGATGACCCTGTTCTTCCTCGTGGTGGGGCTGGAGGCCAAGCGCGAGCTGGACCTGGGCGAGCTGCGCGAGCGCAGCCGCATCGCCATCCCGGTGATGGCGGCACTCGGCGGGATGCTCGCGGCCGTCGGCCTCTACCTCCTCATCAACCAGGGCGGGGACGGGGCGAGCGGCTGGGGGGTGGCGATGTCGACCGACACCGCCCTGGCCCTCGGGGTCCTGGCCCTCACCGCGCCGAAGGGCGCGACCCGCCTGCGCGTCTTCCTCCTGACCATGGTCGTGGTCGACGACGTCGGCGCGCTCCTCGTCATCGCCTTCGCCTACACCGACAGCGTGGACATGACCGCGCTGCTGGTGGCCGTCGGCCTGTTCGCCGTCCTCGTGCTGCTGCGCTTCGCCCCGCGCTTTCGCGGCACGGCGGCGGCGGTGGTGGGCGTCGCGATCTGGGTGGCGATGTACGAGTCCGGCGTCGATCCCGTGATCGCCGGCCTGGCCATCGGCCTCATCACCAGCGCCTATCCGCCCGAGCGCGGCAGCCTGGAGCGGGCCACGGAGCTGACCCGGGAGTTCCGCGAGCAGCCCACGCCGGAGCTCGCCGTCACCGCGCAGCGCAGCCTGGGCGCGGCCATCTCACCCAACGAGCGGCTCCAGCACCGCCTGCACCCGTGGACGAGCTACGTGATCGTCCCGGTCTTCGCGCTGGCCAACGCCGGGATCCACCTGGACTCCGCGCTGCTGTCGGACGCCGCGGCGTCGGCGATCACCATCGGCATCGTGGTGGCCTACGTGGTCGGCAAGCCGCTGGGCATCTTCGTCGCCGCCTGGCTGGGGACCCGCCCGAAGGAGGCCAGGCTCACCGTCACCTGGCCGGGGCTGGTGGGGACCGGCGCGGCGGCGGGCGTCGGCTTCACCGTCTCGCTCCTCATCGCCAGCCTCGCGTTCGAGGGCGCGGCACTGGACGAGGCCAAGCTCGGCATCCTCGCCACCATCGTCCTGTCGCCGCTGGTGGCGTGGACGGCGTTCGCGGTGCTCAAGCACCTGCCCGAGCAGGTCCTGGCTCGCCAGCTGCACCGCACCGCCGACCAGCTCATCGACCTGGCCGACGAGGTCGACGAGCGGCGCGACCACGTCCGGGGCGCCCCCGACGCCCCCGTGACGATCGTGGAGTACGCCGACTTCGAGTGCCCGTACTGCGGGCAGGCGGAGCCGACGATCCGCGAGCTGCTGGCGGGGGAGGAGCGCGACGAGCTGCGCTACGTCTTCCGCCACCTGCCGCTCACCGACGTGCACCCCAACGCCACGATGGCCGCCGAGGCCGCGGAGGCCGCCGGCGCCCAGGGGATGTTCTGGGAGATGCACGACCGGCTGTTCGAGCACCAGGACACGCTCGCCCCGAAGGACCTGCGCCGGCACGCCGAGGCGCTCGGCCTGGACGTCGAGCGGTTCGCCGAGGACCTGCGCACCCGCGCCTGGGCCCCGCGCGTGCGGGAGGACGTCCAGAGCGCCGACGAGAGCGGCGTCTCCGGCACGCCGTCCTTCTTCGTCAACGGCCGCCGCCACCACGGCGTCTACGACATCGCCGCGCTGAAGCAGGCCGTCCGCCAGGCCCGCCTCCTGGCCGTCGCCGACGCCACGGCCTAACCGCCAGCCCCACAACTCCCCACTTCACGCACACCCCGCGGACGGAACCGGTGGAAATCGGCTTCGGAGCGCAACTTCGCGTGCAGGCGCCGCGGATGCACCGCGGCCTGCATGTGTGGGCCGTCCCGTGCACCCCGATCGGACCCTCGCCGGATCCCGCTCCAGCAGCGGGATCGTGGGGCGTCGGTGGCCCTCCGGTGCGGTGTGGTGGAGGAGAGTGGGCAAGAAGTGTTGCTATGTGGGGGAAAGTGGGGTACCTTCGCGACGTCGGATCCGGGTGGAGGAGCTCCTCCCACTCCTCCACCCGGATCCGCGCCTTTCTTCCGGTTCCTTTTCGTCACCACTCGCCAGCGGCCTCCCACCACGCCCATCACCATGGCCTTCCGCGGCACTTACGACTACACCCTCGATTCCAAGAATCGGCTCACCGTGCCGGCGAAGTTCCGCGCGGAGCTCGCGGGGGGCGGCGTCCTGGCCAAGGGCTTCGACGGCTGCGTGGCGCTGTGGACCCCCGACGCGTACGAGGCGAGCATCGCCGCCACCGCCAAGGACTTCCATCCCGGCTCCGTCGAGGCGCGCAAGCTGCGCCGCTGGTTCGCCGCCAACTCGCAGGACGTCGAGCTCGACGCCGCGGGCCGGGTCGGCATCCCCACCTTCCTCCTCGAGCACGCGGGCCTGCAGAAGGACGTCGTCGTGACCGGCGCCGAGGACTGCATGGAGATCTGGGATCGCGACGCCTGGGCTGCCTACAACACCGAGCTGGGCCCCGACATCGACGACATCACCGCCCTCCTCGGAGGAGGCCCCCGTGAGACTGGCGCTTGAGATGAGCTCCATCCACGTCCCCGTCCTCGCCGGTGAACTGGTGGAGGCGCTGGACCCCGCCCCGGGCGAGGTCGCGATCGACTGCACCTTCGGCGGGGGAGGCCACGCCCGCCTGCTGGCCGACCGCGTCGGCCCGTCGGGCACCGTCATCGCCATCGACCGCGACCCCGCGGCCGCCGAGCGCTTCACCCTCTTCGCCGCCGAGGTGCCCTGCACCACGCGCTTCATCCGTGCCTCCTTCGTGGAGGGCCTGGCCCAGCTCGCCGAGGAAGGCGTCCAGGCGGACATGGCGTATTTCGACTTCGGGATGTCCTCGATGCAGATCGACACGCGCGACCGGGGGTTCTCCTACTCCTACGACGCGCCCCTGGACATGCGGATGGACCCCGACCAGGAGTTCGACGCCCGCGCGCTGGTGGCCACGTGGGACGAGCGCCAGCTCGCCCGCGCCCTGCGCCAGTTCGGCGAGGAGCGCTACGCCCCGCAGATCGCCCGCGCCATCGTGCGCGAGCGCGAGAAGCAGCCGATCGAGACGACCACCCAGCTCGTCGACATCATCACCAACGCCATCCCGGTGCCCGCGCGGTTCGGCCACGGCCACCCCGCCAAGCGCACCTTCCAGGCGATCCGCATCGCGGTCAACGCCGAGCTGGACGAGATCGACGAGGCGCTCCCCCTGGCCTGGGAGCGGCTGCGCGTCGGGGGCCGGCTGGCCGGCATCTCCTTCCACTCGCTGGAGGACCGGCGCGTCAAGCGGTTCCTGACCGCCCGCGCCCAGGGCTGCATCTGCCCGCCCGATCTGCCGGTGTGCGGCTGCGGCCGCACCCCTGAAGCCGAACTCATCACCCGCCGGAGCGTCGCTCCGTCGGCCGGCGAGATCGCCCACAACCCCCGATCCGCGTCGGCCCGCCTGCGGGCCGCCCGCAAGCTGGAGGTGCCGTCGCCATGACCCCGCCCGCCGCCGCAACCGCCGCCGCCCGCTCCGACGAGCGCATGCTGCGCCGCACCACCCGGCCCAGCGG
>CAZXNX010000281.1:0-3956 GCA_964642225.1 uncultured Solirubrobacteraceae bacterium
GTGGGGGCCACGGCCGGGCTGGCGGCGGCGGTCGCGGGCAGGACCGCCAGCACCGCCAGGGCGGCAAGAGTGCTGCGGGCCGCACGGGTGCGGCGTCCGTCGGGGCGAAGGAGCGATCGGGCGATCTCTTCACTGTAGTCCGCGTCCCCACCGCGCGCGGCGGTGCCCGCTCCTACGGACGGCCTTCGCCGGGCGGCAGCAGGATGCCGCGCTGCTGCAGCGCGGAGATCGTCCCGCCGACGGTCAGCGCCAGCTCGGCCGCCGTGTCCATCGCCAGGGCAAGGGCCAGACGGGGATGGTCGGCGGCCAGTCGGTTGAAGGCCTGGTGGGTGAGCACGAGCGCGTCGAGCTCCTCCCGCACCACGCAGTCGCGGGTGAAGATGAGGTCGCCGGTGAAGAACGCGGCGCGGCCCACCACCGCCGGCGGGACGATGCTGATGGTCATGTCGACCTCCATGGGCTGCACGGTCAGCCGCCCGGCGCGGACGAACAGCAGCGCGCGGTCGGCCAGCAGGCGGTCCCGCCCGTCGGGCGCGTAGAGCGGGGTGCCGGCCTCCAGCACCACCGGGGCCATGTAGCCGACCATCGCCTCCCACTCCTGGGCGGTGACGCCCGGCAGGTAGTGGCGATGGTCGTAGGGATGCTCGCTCACGACCCGACGCTAGAGGTGTCCCTCCCCGAACACAAGCGGGGAGGGACGCCTCGGCGCCGGGCCGCGGCTAGAGCTTGCGCCCGACGACGCGGAACGAGCCGCGCATGAACGGGTGCACGCGGCAGAAGTACGTGTACGTGCCCTTGGGCAGGTCCTTGGGGACGTCCCACGTGTTGCGCTGCGCGGCGGCGGTGAAGCCGGCCGGGCCGTAGCCCAGCTCGCCCGAGTCGAACGTCACGGGCCCGTCGGCGAGCGGGTAGGCGATGCCCGTCGACTTGTTGCAGGGCTGCTTGCACGAGGTGATCGTGTGGTAGATCGGCAGCTGGCCCTTGGTGCTGTAGACCTGGCCCAGCAGGCCGGGAGGCGCGTCGTTGTTCACGAAGGTGAACGTGCCGCCCTGCTGGATCACCGGCGGCAGGCCGGCGCTGCCGGTGCCGCTGAGGTTGCCCTGCTTGTAGATGAAGCCGTCGATCAGGACCTGCTTGCCGTCGACCACCGGGCCGTCGAGCTGCTTCAGCGGGTTGGGCAGGCCGGCCGGGCCGCCGCCGTGGTTGCGGTTCTCCGCCAGCGGCCCGTGGGTCACCTTGCCGGTCGTCTTGACCTTGTCGGTGAACGGGTCCACGCCGTGGTAGCCGTCGGCCACCTCGGTGGCCATGATCCCCATCGACTCGTACCACGACGCCTTGGAGGTGTCGTACGTCGCGTGCACGCTGACGACGTCACCGGGCTTGACGTTGACCTTCCACCCGTTGAGGTCGGTGGCGGTCATGGAGACGTCCCACGACACCGCGCCCGCCGGCTCCCAGTACTTGGCCACCGAGTGGAAGATCGTCTTGGTGACGCCGTCGCGGGTGACCTTCAGGTCGGTGTACAGGCCGCCCGGATGCAGGTGCCCAGCCGTGCCGACGAGCGTCGACGGCTTGGTCACCGTCCACTGGTTGGCCTGGTAGCCGCCCTTGCCGCCGTAGGCGGTGGGGTCGTCGTCCGGGTAGGTGTACTTGCGCTTGTTGGCCGGGCCCGTGCCGGTGCCCTTGATGGCGTCGAACACGGGGTAGCCGCCGCCGACCACGTCCATCCACTGGGTGCGGACGGGGATGAGGTTGGCGGCCGCCGGGCTCGTCTTGGGGATGAAGTCGATGTCGTAGGTGATGAACACGGTCTCCGGCGTGGGCAGGAGGTCGTGGATCATGTGGTTCATCAGCCACTCGTCGGACGTCTTGTACTCCCAGCCGTAGCCCTTGGGCGCGGCCGCCGTGGTCTTCTCCTCGCCGGCGCCCCAGGTGGGCGCCCGGTTGACCAGCCACACCGCGTGGTGCAGGTGGATCTGGTCGACCCGCGGGATCGTCCCGTCCTGCAGGATGAGGTTCGGGGCGAAGCGGGTGACGTACCCGTCGACCTTCGGCTTGAGGTCGTTGGGCTCGATGAAGATCGAGTTCTGCCCCGGCGCGATGTGCACGGGCCCGTACACGTAGTGGATCCGCGTGGCGCCGTTCGCCAGCTTCGTCGTCGTCGTCTTCGTCGACAGCCTGATCTTCGAGCTGCTCCGCTTGGGCGTCGCCGCGGTCGCCGGGCCGGCGATCGCGGTGAACGTCAGCAGGGCGCCGACCGTGGTGGCGAGGCAGAGGCGTCTCATGGGATCAGACGACCCGCACGTTCATCTTCATCGAGGCGTGCACGGTGCAGATCACGCGGAAGGTGCCCTTGCCGGAGAACTTCCGTGCGTAGCTGCCGGACGTCTTGGTCGGCGAGCGGAAGCCGGGGCCCACGACGTTGTGCGGGTTGCGGCCGGCCCACACCCAGCGGACCGTCGTGCCCTTCTTGACGGAGATCGTGGGGGCGGCGCCCGCGCGGACGAAGTAGTTGTCGCCAACCTTCACGTTGGCGGTGCCCGCGAGCGCGGGAACGGCGAGCACCGCAGCGGCGGTGCCGACGGCGACGAGTGTGACGACGAGCTTCTTCATGTTCTCCCCTGGACCGTGTCGGTCGTACGTGTTCGGCGCTCGCGACCACGGCCGACGGCCGTGCGGCACCTCTCCTCAAGTGCCCACTATGCGGTGTACACGCTGCGTGTGCAAGTCGTGTGCGCCGTTTCGGTGGGCGATCACAGTGTTGCAGGACCGAGGTCGTCGCGGCGCACCATGACACGGTGTCACCGGGAGTGTTGCCCGGCGCCGGCGCGCCCGGGCCGTCTCGCGGCTATGGTCGCCGGGGAACGATCACGACCGATTGCCGGATGGAGAGACGATGCGCACGACCGATCTGCCGAAGGCCCGCGTGGGCCGCCTGGCCCTCACCGCCTGCGTGGCCGCGCTGGCTCTCGCGCCCGCGGCCCAGGCCGCCGACCCGCCGCTGAGCGTGTCCACGGCGCGGCTGGCCGCGTCCTTCCACTGCCCGCAGCCGATCGTGCGCGGCGGCGAGCAGCCGATCATGGTGGTGACCGGCACCGGCTACACCGGCGCCGAGGCCTACGAGATCGGCAAGGTCGTCCTGGGCAACTTCGGGCGTCCCGTCTGTTACGTCGACTTCCCCTACCGGACCACGGGCGACGTGCAGGTGTCGGCCGAGTACCTCGTCAACGGCATCCGCCGCATGTACAAGCTGGGCGGCCAGAAGATCGCCATGCTCGGCGTCAGCCAGGGCGGCCTGCTCATGCGGTGGGCGCTGACCTACTGGCCGAGCCTGCGCACGAAGGTCACCGACGCCGTGTCGATCGCCGGCACCCAGCACGGGACCAACCTCATCAAGAAGGGCGCGTGCAGCCTGACGTCGCCGTGCACCCCGGCCACCTGGCAGCAGGCCGCCGGCTCCAACCTCCTCACGACGCTGAACCGCCAGCCGGACGAGTCGCCCGGCCCGACGGACTGGACGACGGTGCGCAGCGCCACGGACGAGACGGTGCAGCCGCAGACGGGCAAGCACCCCACCTCGTCGCTCAAGGGCGCGTCGAACATCCTCATCCAGGACATCTGCCCGGGGCGCAAGGTCGGGCACATCCCGTCGGCGCTGGACTCGGTGACCTACGAGGCGCTCGTCGACGCCTTCACCCACAAGGGCCCGGCCAAGGTCTCGCGCTTCGCCAAGAACGTGTGCGACCACCTGATGGCGCCGGGGGCGGGCCGCCGCTCCATCGGCGTGCGCGCGGCCGAGACGCCCGACGTGCAGACCGAGGCGCCGAAGGTCGGCCGCGAGCCGGCCGTGCGCAAGTACGCGCGCAAGATCGTCACCTAGGCCCGGCCTGGGGGACGTCAGGCCCCCTACACCCCCTCAGCGGGAGGGACGGGCCTGACGTCGGTCAGCCCCGGCG
>CAZXNX010000282.1:0-3941 GCA_964642225.1 uncultured Solirubrobacteraceae bacterium
ATGCGGATCCTCATCGTCGGCGCAGGTGGTGTCTGCTCGTCCGCCGCGCTGATCGCCGCCCGCCGTGACTTCTTCGAGCGGATCGTCGTCGCCGACTACGACGTCGCCCGCGCCACCGCCCTCGTCGAGCGCATCGCCGACGCGCGCTTCGCCGCTGCGCAGGTCGACGCCTCCGACGCCGAGGCCGTCGCCGCGCTGTGCCGCGAGCACGGCATCACGCACGTGCTCAACGTCGTCGACCCGCGCTTCGTGCTGCCGATCTTCGAGGGTGCGTTCCTCGCCGGCGCCGACTACCTCGACACGGCGATGAGCCTGTCGCACCGGCACCCCGAGCAGCCCTACGAGCTCACCGGCGTCAAGCTCGGCGACGAGCAGTTCGCCCGCGAGAAGGAGTGGGAGGCGGCCGGCCGGCTTGCGCTGTGCGGCATCGGCGTCGAGCCGGGTCTCGCCGACGTGTTCGCGCGCTACGCCGCCGACCACCTGTTCTCCGAGATCGACGAGCTCGGTGTGCGCGACGGCGCCAACCTCGTCGTGCACGGCTACGACTTCGCGCCGTCGTTCTCCATCTGGACGACGATCGAGGAGTGCCTGAACCCGCCGCTGATCTGGGAGAAGGACCGCGGCTTCTTCACCACCGAGCCGTTCTCGGGCAAGGAGACGTTCGAGTTCCCCGAGGGGATCGGCCCGATCGAGTGCGTCAACGTCGAGCACGAGGAGGTCGTCCTCATCCCGCGCTGGGTCGACTGCAGGCGGGCGACGTTCAAGTACGGGCTCGGCGACGAGTTCATCGGCGTGCTGGAGACGCTGCACAAGCTCGGCCTCGATTCCGTCGACCCGGTCACGGTGCGCGGCAACGCCGTCTCCCCGCGCGACGTCGTCGCCGCGGTGCTTCCCGACCCCGCCACGCTGGGCGACAAGATGCGCGGGCGCACCTGCGCCGGCACGCTCGTCACCGGCCTGGGCAAGGACGGCCAGCCGCGCGCGACCTACCTCTACCACGTGGTCGACAACGCCGACACGATGGCGCTGGACAATTCCCAGGCCGTCGTCTGGCAGACCGCCATCAACCCGGTCATCGCGATGGAGCTGCTGGCCACCGGCCAGTGGTCGGGCGCCGGCGTGCTCGGCCCCGAGGCGTTCGACGCCGTGCCCTTCCTGGACCTGCTGGCCGCCTACGGCTCCCCGCACGGCCAGGTCGAGCACGACCCCCAGAACCCGCAGGTCGAGCTGCGGGGGTAGGCGCCGACCGACTCCTGGCGCGCCAGCGCGCGCTACTGTCATCGGTATGAAGGCCCGAACGCTCCGCGGGGGAGCCCTCGTCGGCTGCCTGCTCGGCCTCGCCGTGGGGCCGGCCGCGGCGCAGGCCGGCACCTTCACGGTGACGACCAACGCCGCCGCCGGCGCGGGCTCGCTCGCCGCCGCGATCACCGCCGCCAACGGGGCGCCGGACACCGACACGATCGCCTTCAACCTCCCGGGCGGCCAGCGCGTGCTGTCCGTCGTCACGCCCGGGCTCCCCGCGGTCACCGCCCCGGTCGTCCTCGACGCCACCACGCAGCCGGGCTACGTCGGCGTGCCGCTCGTGCAGCTCGTCGGGTGCCCGCCGCTGTCCAGCCCGTGCCTGCCGGACGCCTCCGCCGGGGCGAACGTGGCGGGGCTCACGCTGAAGCCCGGCGCCGCCGGCTCGCGGGTCAGCGGCCTCTCCATCGTGCGCTTCAACCAGGGCGGCATCGTCGTCGAGGCGGGGGGCTCCACGATCTCGGCCAACTACGTCGGCGTGGACCTCGACGGCGTCGGGCCCGGCGTCGGCAACAGCAAGGGCGGGGTGGTGGTCAAGGCCTCGGCCGTCACCGTCGGCGGGACGATCGCGGCCGAGCGCAACGTGATCGGCGACAACCACGAGCTGTGCGGGGTGGACGTGCAGAGCGGCACGGCCAGCCAGGTGCGCGGCAACTACATCGGGACGGAGGCCAGCGGCAACCTCGGGCTGGGGAACGGGCCGCCGCCCGCCCTCGGGGAGACGCCGTCCTGCGGGGTGCGCGTGGAGGGCGCCGCGGCCCAGACCGTGATCGGGGGGGCCGGCGGCGCGCGCAACGTGATCTCCGGCAACAACGTCAACGGCATCGAGATCCTCGCCGGCACCGACACCGTCGTGCAGGGCAACAGCATCGGCCTGAAGGCCAATGGGGACGTCCTGGCCAACGCCGGCTCCGGCGTCCTGGTCGCCGGCGGTGACCGCACCGTCATCGGCGGCACCTCCGTGGCGGCGCGCAACCTGCTGTCGGGCAACTTCGACGGCGCCGGCGTGCGCGTCACGGGCGGCGAGGTCACGGTGCAGGGCAACTACATCGGGGTGGGCGCCGACGGGCTCACGCCGCGCAGCAACAACGACGGCGTCGTCGTCACCGGCGGCATCGCGGTGGTCGGCGGCACCGGCGCGGGCGCCGGCAACCTCATCACCGGCAACGAGGCGACCGGCATCACCCTCGGCTCGGGGTCCATCGGGACGACCGTCCTGGGCAACCGGGTCGGCGGCGACGTCAGCGGCGGGGCCTCGGCCCACAACGCGGCCGCCCAGATCCGGGTGACCGGGTCCGCCTCCGGCAACCAGATCGGCAGCCTCGCTCCGGGGGGCGGGAACACCGTCCTGGACGTGTCGGGCGCCGGGCCGATCGTGCTCGACGGCGTCGGGACGGGCAACACCGTGCGCGGCAACCTCGTCCAGCTCAGCGGCCCCACCTTCCGCACCGCCATCGACCGCGGCGCCCCCGGCATCACCGCCGCCGGGACGCCGCAGCTCACCGCGGTCTACACCTCCGGCACGAGATCCCAGGTGCTCGGCACCCTGGCCGGGCTGCCCAACACCACCTACGGGCTGGACCTCTACACCGACGCGGCCTGCGACAGCACCCTGCACCGCGGTGTCGACGGGTACTTCGGCAGCGGGACGGTCAGCACCGACGGGACCGGCCAGGGGGTCATCTCCGTCCCGGTCGCCGCCGTCGCCCCGGACGGGACCACGCGCCTGCTCGCCACCGTCACCGACCCGCTCGGCTCCACCAGCGAGCTCGGCACCTGCGCGCAGGCGCCGGAGCCGGCGCCCACCCTGGAGCTGTCGGCCGCCGACTACAGCGCGAAGGAGAGCGCGCGCGTCGTGCACCTGACGGTGACCCGCACGGGCGGCGGCCCGGGCTCGGCGGGCATCCGCGTGCGCACCCACGACGGCACCGCCCGCGCCGGGACCGACTACACGGCCGTGGACTTCTACGCCACCGTCAACGCCGACCAGACGCAGACCGTGGTGGACATCCCGGTCAAGGACGACGGCCTGCGGGCCGGCGACCGGATCTTCTCCGTCGACCTGTCGCAGCCCAACGCCGCCGTGCAGGGCGCGCGCTCGCACGCGACCGTCACCGTGGTGGACGACACGCCGGCCCCGCCCGTCGTCGTGGTCAGCCCCGCCAAGGTGTCGATCGTCTCCCCCCACCGCACCGCCCGGCGTCACAGGCTCAAGACGATCACCGGCCGCAGCACCACCACCAAGACGGCCAAGGTGCGGCGCGTCGAGGTGGCCGTCACCCGGATCGCCAGGTGCGAGCGTCTCTCCACCAGCGGGCGGCTGGTGAAGATCAAGGCCAGCCTGCGCAAGACGTGCCCGCCGAACTGGCTCAAGGCCAGCGGCACCACCTCCTGGAAGTACAAGCTCAAGCGCACCCTGGCCTCGGGCACCTACCGCATCGCGGCCCGGGCGACCGACGTCAACGGCAACGTCGGCAGGGTCCACAGCGCCAAGGTCCGGCTGTACTGACCGCCTACGGCAGGTACGGCTCGAGGTCCTCGAGGCGCATGCGGTAGCGCAGCCGCAGCCGCTCGGACTCCATCTGGCGCAGCAGCGCGGCGAGGGGCGCGGGCAGCGGGTCGCGCATGCTCCGCGTTCGCGC
>CAZXNX010000283.1:0-3936 GCA_964642225.1 uncultured Solirubrobacteraceae bacterium
GCGCGGGGCGCCGGTGGCCATCCCCGCCGTGCCCGATCCCGCGCTGGCCGACCAGTTCAGGGCGCTGGCCAAGGTCACGGGCATGAAGGCCTCCGACATCCAGGAGATCGTCGTCCAGAGCCTCTCCCGCGTCCCGTACGCGCCGGTGCGCCTGAAGGTCGGCGTCAAGGAGGACGTGCGCAACTACCTCGTGGAGTACGCCGAGAAGTTCCCGTCCGTCAGCGTCAACTCGGTGTACCTGCGCAGCTACCCCCAGGGCACGCTGGCCGCCCAGATCATGGGCACCGTCGGGCAGATCAACCAGGACCAGCTCAAGGAGCAGCGCTTCCGCGGCGCCGCCAAGGACAACGTCGTGGGCCAGTCCGGCCTGGAGTGGCAGTACGACCAGTACCTGCGCGGCGTCAACGGCCGCCAGCGGATCACCGTCGACGCCCAGGGCCGGCCCAAGAGCAGCCGTGTGGCCAGCGACCCGGTCGCCGGGCGCTCGGTGCAGCTCTCGCTCGACTCCTCCCTGCAGCGCGCCGGGCAGGCGGCGCTGGCCCAGCACCTCGTCGGCCCGGACTTCGCGGGCGCCTTCGTGGCCCTGGACCCGCGCAACGGCGAGATCCTCGCCATGGGCTCGGCCCCGACGTTCGACCCCAACCAGCTCGCCCGGCCGATGAGCCAGAAGGCCTACGAGGCCCGCTACGGCGAGAAGGCCGGCTCGCCGCTGGTCAACCGCGCCACCAGCGGCCTGTATCCCGTGGGCTCGATCTTCAAGCCCATCACGGCCTTCGCCGGCCTGTCCAGCGGGCTCATCACGCCCGCCACGACCATCGACGACACCGGCTCGATCCGCGTCGGCGCCGACCGCCAGCGCTTCCAGAACGCCGGCAACGCCGCCAACGGCCCGGTCGACCTGCGCAGCGCGCTGGAGGTCTCCTCGGACGTCTACTTCTATCTGATCGGCGCGGCGGCGAACAAGCTGCCAGGGCAGGTCATACAGACCTGGGCCAACAAGCTCGGCCTCGGCCACACCACCGGCGTGGACCTCGGTGAGCAGTCGGGCACGATCCCCGACGCCAAGTGGCGCGCCGGGCGCAACCAGCTCGAGCGCGACTGCCGCAAGAAGACGAAGAAGGACTCCTGCGGCATCGCGGACCTACGCGACTGGTCGGTCGGCGACAACGTCCAGACTGCGGTCGGGCAGGGCGACGTGCTCGCCACGCCGCTGCAGATGGCCGTCGCCTACTCGGCCATCGCCAACGACGGCACCGTCGTCACACCCCACCTCGGCACCGAGGTCAAGGACGAGAACGGCAACCTCGTCCAGCGGCTGCAGCGCGGCCAGAGCAAGAAGGTCGCGCTCGATCCGCAGGCGCGCCAGGCGATCATGGACGGCCTGCACCAGGCCGTCGCCGGCCCCCGCGGCACGTCCACCGCGGTGTTCAGCGACTGGCCCCAGAGCCAGTACAAGGTCTACGGCAAGACGGGCACCGCCCAGCGTCCGCCTCACGAGGACCAGTCCTGGTACGCCGCGTTCGTCGACGACCCCAAGCGCCCGATCGTCGTGGTGGCCACCGTCGAGGACGGCGGCTTCGGCGCCGACGCGGCCGCGCCGACCGCCTGCCGGGTGCTCGCCCACTGGTACGGCGTCAAGGCGTCGTGCTCGGGGTCCGGAGGTACCGAGTGAGCTCCCCCGCCACCATCGAGAACGTCAAGGCCCCGTCCGTCGCGCCCCTGCGCCGGTCGCTGGTGCTGCCGTTCGACCCCTTCATCCTCCTCGCCACCCTCGGGCTGGCCGCGTGCTCCCTGGCCACCCTGGGCAAGGCGACCGGCGGCGGCGGCGGGTTCGTCACCCGCCAGGCCGTCTTCTTCGCCGTCGGCCTGCTGCTCGCCACCCTCCTCTCCCGGATGGACTACTCGCGGCTGCGGGAGATGACGTGGGGCCTCTACGGCTTCCTCATCCTCAGCATCCTCGCCGTCTTCGTCCTGGGCAGCTCAGCGCTCGGCGCCCAGCGCTCGATCGCCCTGCCGGGCTTCAGCTTCCAGGCCTCCGAGCTGGGCAAGGTGCTGCTGTGCATCGTGCTGGCCGGCTTCCTGACGGGCCGCGCCCGCGAGATCGGCTCCCCGGCCGTCACGTTCCGGGCCGTGCTGCTCACCCTCGTGCCGGCGGCGCTCGTCGTGATCCAGCCCGACCTGGGCTCCGGTCTGGTCTACATCGCGATCCTCATCGCCACCCTCTTCATCGCCGGCGTCCCGATGCGGCACTTCGCCGTCCTCGCGGGGCTGGCCGCCATCGCCATCGCGGTGGTGCTCATCGCCCTTCCGGCCGCCGGGGTGGAAGTCCTCCACGGCTACCAGAAGGACCGCCTCACCTCATTCCTGCACCCGTCGGAGAGCGTCTCCGGCGAGGCCTACCAGCAGGTGCAGTCCATCGTGGCCATCGGCGCGGGCGAGAAGGTCGGCCGCGGCGACGACGCCACCCAGACGCGGCTCGACTTCCTGCCCGAGAGCCACACCGACTTCGTGTTCGGCGTGGTGGGCGAGACGTGGGGCTTCGCGGGTGCCGCCGTCGTGCTGGCCCTGTACGCCATGCTCATATGGCGTGGTCTGCGACTCATCACCATGGCCAAGAATCTCTTTGGCTCCATCCTCGCCGGGGGCATCGTCGCGATGCTCACCTACCAAGTCTTCGTTAACGTCGGCATGACCATCGGGATCATGCCCATCACCGGAATCCCCCTACCCCTCATGAGCTACGGCGGATCTTCGGTCATCACCACCTTGCTGGCCGTCGGCCTCCTGCAGTCGATCGCCGCGCAGTCGCGCGCCTCGACCGCCCCCAAGGGCCGGCTCCACTCCAACCTCTGAACCCTGAAGGAACACACCCAACGTGAAGAAGCAAGTACTCGTCAGCGTTGATCGCGGAGAGACCCGCATCGCGCTGATGGAGGCGACCGGCACGCCGGCGCCCAACACCAAGAATCCGCCCGCGGGCCGCAACGGCCGCAAGGGCAAGGCGGGCGCCGACGGCTACCGCGTCGCCGAGCTCTACTTCGAGCGCCGCGGCAACCGCTCCATCGTCGGCAACATCTACAAGGGCCGCATCGACAACGTCCTGGCCGGCCTCGAGGCCGCCTTCGTGGACATCGGCCTGGAGAAGAACGGCTTCCTCCACGTCGACGAGATCGTCATCCCCGGCGTGGAGACCCCGCGCCGCGGCGCCCGCGGCCAGGAGGGCGGCAAGAAGATCACCGACCTCATCAAGCCCGGCCAGGAGGTCGTGGTCCAGGTCGTCAAGGACCCGCTCAAGACCAAGGGCGCCCGCCTGTCGATGGACCTCACCGTCGCCGGTCGCTACATGGTCTACACCCCGACCGGCGAGGGCATCGGCGTCAGCAAGCGCCTCGACGACCGGGAGCGCGAGCGCCTGCGCAAGGCGGCCAAGTCGCTGGACCTCGACGGCGGCGGCGCGATCATCCGCACGGCCGCCCACGGCGCCAAGCGCGAGGACTTCGAGCGCGAGCTGCAGTACCTCTTCAAGCTCCACCAGGTCCTCGACAAGCGCGTGGAGGAGGCCGTCGCCCCGAGCATGGTCTTCCAGGAGGCCGACCTGTCGGTCCGCGTGGTGCGCGACATCTTCAGCGACCACTTCGAGAAGGCCGTCGTCGACGACCCGGGCCAGTACCAGCGCCTGCGCTCCTTCTTCACCCGCACGGCCCCCGAGCTCGTGGAGCGCGTGGAGCTGTACGAGGAGTCGACGCCCCTGTTCGAGGCCTACGGCGTGGAGGAGGTCATCACCGGCCTCATGCACCGCCGCGTGGACCTGCCCAGCGGCGGCTATCTGATCATCGACTACGCCGAGGCGCTCACCGTGATCGACGTCAACTCGGGGTCCTTCGTCGGGCGTGGCAAGCAGGCGCGCCTGGAGGACACGATCACCCGCACCAATCT
>CAZXNX010000284.1:0-3896 GCA_964642225.1 uncultured Solirubrobacteraceae bacterium
GTCCCGTCTCGTCCATGAGGATCACGGCGCTGAACAGGTAGGGGAAGAGCAGGCGGTTGACGACGAAGCCGGGGATGTCCGGCACCTCGACGACGGTCTTGTGCCACGACTCGCACAGGGCCAGGGTGCGCGTGCGCGTCTCCTGGCTGGCCGCGCCGGGAAAGCACAGCTCCACGAGCTTCATCCGCGGGACCGGGTTGAACACGTGCAGGGCGGCGAACCGGTCCTCGCGCCGGGAGGCGGCGGCGAGGTCGGCGACGGGCAGGGAGGAGGTGGTGCTGGCCACGACGGTGTGCTCGGGGCTCAGGGCGCCGAGCTCGTCCAGCAGCGCGCGCTTGATGTGGATGTCCTCGGCGACCGCCTCGATCACGTACGTGGCCGCCGCGAGATCGTGGATGTCGGTGGTGACCGTCACGTGCGCGGCGTTGACCTCGCCGCTCAGCCGGCCGCAGACGGCGTCGACCGTCGCCCGGGCCCGGTCGCGCGACGCGGCCGAGCGCGCCCACAGGACGACCTCGCCGTGCCGGGCGGCCGTGGCGGCCAGCCCGCAGGCGATCGCTCCTGAACCGGCGATTCCGACGCGCTCCAACACCTGATGCGACTCCCGACTGCTCGTTGACCGGACCGGCGACTCCGTAGACTCGCCCGCAGGCAGGTCAGGTATTCCCGGAGGAACGTGGAGCATATGAGCCAACAGGGTCGAGAGGTCGTCATCGTCGAAGCCGTCCACACGCCGATCGGGCGCGGGCACAAGGAGAAGGGCTACTACAAGGACACGCATCCCGCCGATCTCCTGGGGGCCACGTACCGCGAGGTGCTCTCCCGATCCGGGCTCGATCCCGCGCAGGTGGAGATCGTGCTGGCCGGCTGTGTGCAGCAGTTCGGCGAGCAGGGATTCAACATCGGCCGCAACGCCTGGCTCCAGGAGGGGCTGCCGATCGAGACCTCCGCCACCACCCTGGACCTGCAGTGCGGCTCGGCCCAGCAGGCGGTCGGCCTGGCCTCCTCGCTGGTGGCCTCCGGCATCCACGACGTCGCCATCGGCTCCGGCGTGGAGCACATGGGCCACATCTCCTTCGGCGCCGGCTTCGAGACGCAGGAGAAGTACGGCCAGGCCTTCACGCCCAAGCTCATGGACAAGCACAACATCGTCGGCCAGGGCCTGGGCGCCGAGATGATCGCCGACGAGTGGGAGCTGTCGCGCTCGGAGCTGGACGAGCTGGCCGTGCGCTCCCACGCGCTGGCCCACAAGGCCACGCAGGAGGGTCTCTTCGACCGCGAGATCGTGGGCATCGAGGTGGACGGCGAGACCGTGGTCACCGACCAGGGCATCCGCCCGCAGACCACGCTGGAGACCCTCAGCGCGCTCAAGCCGGCCTTCAAGCCCGACGGCAAGATCACGGCGGGCAACGCCTCGCAGATCTCCGACGGCGCCGCCGCGGTGCTGCTCATGACGCGCGAGAAGGCCGATGAGCTCGGCCTGCGGCCGCGGGCCCGCATCATCGACCAGACCTCGGTGGGCTGCGACCCCGTGAAGATGCTCGAGGGGCCGATCCCGGCCACCCACAAGCTCCTGCAGCGCAACAACATGTCCATCGGCGACATCGACCGCTTCGAGGTCAACGAGGCGTTCGCGCCCGTCGTGGTGGCGTGGGCGCGCGAGCACGGCCCGGACATGGACCGCGTCAACACCCGCGGCGGCGCGATGGCCCTGGGCCACCCGCTCGGCTCGACCGGCGCCCGCCTGCTCACCACCCTGCTGCACACGCTGGAGGACGAGGATCAGGAGATCGGCCTCGTCACCATGTGCTGCGGCGGCGGCCTGGGCACGGGCACCCTGATCCAGCGCCTCTAGCGGCGTCACCCGCGAGGGGCGCCCGCCCGCCGGTCACCCGGCGACGCGCCGCCCCTCGTCGGGCTCGCCGGGCTCAGCCCGGGGGCGTGCCCTCGTGGATCCCCTGCGCGACCATCTCGCGCAGCTCCGGGGTGTCCTCGTGACCGTGTACGGCGACCGCGTGCTGGACCGCGGCGGAAAGCACCTCGTCGCGGTCGTCGGCGGCGATGGTGATCGTGCACCCAGACTCGCTGGGGATCTCACGACAATCCACGTACTGGCGAGGCATGTCGCTCCTCTCCGTTCGACGACACCATCGACCATACGCCCGCCCGGCGGCCATTTCCAGGGCGGTGGATCGCCCCGTCCCCGGCGGCGATAGCATCGCCCCATGTCCGATCTCGGCGCGCCCTCCTCGTACCTCCTGCTCAAGCCCGGCGTGGTCGTCGTGGCCAGCGACGACATCCAGGTCGGGACGGTGAGCCGTGTGCTCGCCGACCCCGAGATCGACATCTTCGACGGGATCGTGGTGAGCACCGTCGACGGCGAGCGCCTCGTCGCCGGCGCCCAGGTCCACGAGATCTACGACAACGGCGTGGTGCTGAACATCGACGCCGCCGCCGTGGCCGCGCTGTCGCGCCCGCGCTGAGGCCGGGTCAGCCCTCCCACGCGAAGCCGCGATCGGCGGCGGCCGGCGGCAGCGGGCTGGCCGGCAGGCCGTCGGGCACCGGCACCTCGTTGAAGCCGGACGGCGCGACGTCGTTGGGCGTGTCGGGGTGGAAGATCGAGGCGAGGTACTGGATGTGCCCGCGGCCCACGCCGAGCTCGAACTGGCCGCCGCCGTAGGCGCCGATCCCGTGCTGCTCGCAGTGGTCGTATGCCGCCATCAGCTGGCGCAGCGGCCCGAAGCGCGACGGCTTGATGTTGACCATGCGCGGCGGGAAGGCCAGCGCCTCGATGTCGGCGACGCTGTGGATCGGCGCGTCCCAGGTGATGCGGTCGTGGTGGGCCGCCAGGACCGCCTCGGTCTCCGGGATGAGCGCCGGGTCCTCGAGCCACGCGTCGGGGAACGCGGCGATGACGCGGCCGTACAGGTCGGGGTCGGGCGCCTGGTCGACCACCGTGCCCTTGTAGAAGGACTTGAAGTCCACCGAGTCCACCGCGCCGGTGGCGACCAGGCCGGCCAGCAGCGCGTCGTCCCAGTCGCTGGTGGGGTCGAGCTTGAAGCGCAGCGTGGGGTAGCGCGCCAGCCGCTCGCGGAGCGGGTCGATCGAGGCCGGGTCGCCCAGGCGCAGCGACACCACGAAGGTGACCGGGCGGGGCGTGCGGCCCAGGTGGGCGTGCAGCGACGTGGAGGCCTGGCGCAGCGCCAGGTCCAGGGCGGCGGACTCGTACGCCCACACCCGGTAGTCGACCGATGCCGCGTGGCGGGCCGGCTCCGGCCACAGGTCCAGGCCGGCCAGGTGGCGGGAGAAGCTGTCCACGGTCCACGTGCCGGCCAGCGGCAGGGTCGCCCCGGCCCGCTGCAGGGCGAGCTGGTCGTCGGTCTCGTAGCTGACGTCCTCGCCCGCGCCGTCCTGGCCCGCGCCGCGCAGGCGGATCGTCGTGCTCTCGCGCAGGAAGCCGCTGGAGACCTCGCGGCGCTGTCCCTCCAGCACGTAGTCCTCGATCACCAGCGGCAGGTCGGCGATGCGCTCGTAGGTCGACATCAGAACGGGACCTCGTCCGAGGCGGCGGCGGGCGGCGGCGGCGGCGCCGGCTCGCCGGGGCGCGGGGACTCCAGGCGGGCGACGAGCTCGTCGAGCCGCAGCTCCTGCAGGCCGGCGGCGACGGCGTCCAGCTCGCCGGCGCAGAACTCCACCAGCCCGCGGCCCTCCTGGCACAGGTCGAGCGTCTCGCGCAGGCCCGCCTCCCCGGAGTCGAGCCGCCGGACGATCTCCTCCAGGCGGGCGGTCGCGTTCTCGTAGGTGGGGGGTGGGGTGCTCATGGGGTCGGCTCCTCGGGCGGGGCGGGGTCGATGGTGGCGGCCACGGCGCCGTCGGCGAAGCGCACGCGGACGTCG
>CAZXNX010000285.1:0-1929 GCA_964642225.1 uncultured Solirubrobacteraceae bacterium
GTACAGCTCCACCAGCCCGTCGACCGCGTCGCCGAGGTCCTCGCGCAGACCGGCGAGCACCCCGAGGTCGACGCCGTCACGGCCGGTCGCGGCCGGCGCCGGCGCCGCCTCCGCCAGCTCGGCGTCACCCGGCAGCCAGCGCGCCAGCGTGCGGGCCAGGGTGGCCAGCGTCACCGGCTTGGCGATGTAGTCGTCCATCCCGGCCGCCAGGCACTCCTCGCGGTCCCCGTGCATGGCGTTGGCGGTCATCGCCACGATCGGCGTGTGGCGGCCGCTGCCCGCCTCCGCGGCGCGGATGGCGCGGGTTGCGGCGAAGCCGTCCATCCCCGGCATCTGGCAGTCCATCAGCACGCAGTCCCAGTCCTCCTCGCGCACGACCCGCACCGCGTCCTCCCCGGACACGACGACGTCGCCGGCCAGGCCCAGGCGCTCGAGCTGCCGCACGCCGACGGCGCGGTTGATCGGGTTGTCCTCCACCAGCAGGACCCGGCCGTGCAGCGTCCCGCCGGCCGCGGGCTCCGCCCCGCCCTGCGCGGCGACCGCATCGCCGGCCCCGGCACGGGACAACGGCAGCGCGACGGTGAAGACGGTCCCCTGCCCGAGGGCGCTCTGCACCTCCAGGCTCCCGCGCATGAGGCGCACGAGCCGGTCGCTGATGGCCAGCCCCAGCCCGGTGCCGCCGTGACGGCGCTCGGCGGACGCGTCGACCTGGACGAACGGCTCGAACATGTCGGTGAGCGCGTCGGGGGCGATGCCCGGCCCCGTGTCGCGGACCTGCAGCTCCACGGTGACCTCGTCGTCCCCCGGCGCCAGCACGCGGGCGACGATGGCCACCTCGCCCTCGTCGGTGAACTTGACGGCGTTGCCGGCCAGGTTGAGCAGGACCTGGCGGACCAGCCCGGGGTCGCCGACCAGGGCGTCCGGCAGGGCCGGGTCCAGGCCGGTGCGCAGGGCCACGCCCTTGCGCGCGGCGGCGGGCGTGAGCAGCTCGGCGACGGCCCGGACCGTGCCGGCGAGGGAGAACGGCTCGGGGTGGATCTGCGCCTTGCCCGACTCGATCTTGGAGAAGTCCAGGACGTCGTCCAGGATGCCCTGCAGCGAGCGGGCCGCGTCGCCCAGGATGCGCACGAGCTCGCGCCCGTCGTCGTCCAGCGCCGCGTCCTGCAGCAGCTCGACGGTGGCGACGATGCCGTTCATCGGGGTGCGGATCTCGTGGCTCATGGTGGCCAGGAAGTCGCCCTTGGCCCGCGAGGCCCGCAGCGCCTCGTCGCGGGCGTCGGCCAGCGCCCGCCGGGAGGCGCGCCGCTCGCTGATGTCGCGGTAGACCCACAGGTGGCCGCGGTAGGCGCCGTCGATCACGGTGGGGACGAAGTCACGCTCGAAGACGCGCCCGTCGGCGAAGCGCACCTCGTCGTTGAGGACGCGCTCGCGCGCGTCGAGCAGGACGTCGATCCGGGTCACGAACGCCTGCGGGTCGGCCATCAGCGGCCTGGACTGCTCGGCCGAGTCCGCGCAGTTCGTGCCGATGAGGTCGGCGGGCGTGGCCGGGATGGAGAACGTCCGGCAGAACTCCTCGTTGACGAGCACGATGTCCCGGTTCTCGTCCTCGACGAGCACCGCCGCGTTGAGGTTCTCGATGAGGTCGGCCAGCCGCGAGTTGAGGGAGCGCAGCCGCCGCTTGGTGTCCGCCTCGTCGGAGACGTCGAGGAAGTAGCCGATCGCGGTGATCTCGCCGGTCTGCGGGTCGCGCACGTTGGTGCTGGCGTCCTCCATCCACACGGTGCGGCCGTCCCGCGCCCGCATCCGGTAGGTGAGCCGCGCGGGCACGTCCGACACCTCGGCGGTGGCGTCGCACCACGCCCGCACCCGCTCCTCGTCGTCGGGGTGCAGCAGCTCCATGAAGAGGCCCGGGCGCTCCAGCCACTCCGA
>CAZXNX010000285.1:2029-3890 GCA_964642225.1 uncultured Solirubrobacteraceae bacterium
CGCCCGGCCATCGCCCCCGCCGACAGCCCCAGGATGCGCTCGGCGGCCGCGTTGCAGGAGATGATGATCCCGTCGGCCGTCTGCACGACCATCCCCTCGCTCATCCCGTCGACGAGCGAGCGGTAGAGGGCGTCGTTGTCGGGCACCGCCTCGTCGGCGGGGCCGTCGGGCAGGGCGGGATCGACGGAGGACACGGAAGAGCAAGGATAGTCGCCGACGCGCCACCTCAAGGGCGGGCGCTCCCACCCACGCGCTGGCGCCCGCCCCCGCCGGGCACCGCCCGGGCGATCAGGGCAGGATGCAGCGTCGATGGCGAGCGCGCGCAACCTGGTGAACCTCAAGGACGTCGACAAGGGCTACGGCAGCCGGTCGGTGCTGCGCGACGTCACCCTCGGGGTCGCGGCGGGCGACCGGATCGGCATCGTCGGGCGCAACGGCGACGGCAAGACGACCCTGCTGCGCCTCATCGCCGGGCTGGAGTCGCCGGACGCCGGCGCGGTGACGCGGGCGGGCGACCTGGACATGGCGCTGCTGGGCCAGGGCGACGACCTGGACTCCCACCGCACCATCCGCGAGGAGCTCGTCGGCGGCCGCGCCGACCACGAGTGGGCCGGCGACATGGCCTACCGCCGCGTGCTCGACGGCCTCATGGGCGGCGTCGGGATGCACCGCTTCCCGGACGGCCTGGAGACGAAGATCGCGCCGCTCTCCGGCGGGGAGCGGCGGCGCATCGCGCTGGCCCGGATGCTGCTGGACGGCCCCGAGCTGCTGCTGCTCGACGAGCCGACCAACCACCTGGACATCGAGGGCGTCGCGTGGCTGGCCGAGCACCTGGCCGCCCGCCGCGGCGCGATGATCGTCATCACCCACGACCGCTGGTTCCTGGACGCGGTGTGCACCTCCACCTGGGAGGTGTCCGACGGCGCCATCCACCAGTACGAGGGCGGGTACGCCGCGTACGTGCTGGCCCGCGCCGAGCGCGACCGGCAGGCGTCGGCCCGCGAGGACCGCCGCCAGCAGCTCGTGCGCAAGGAGCTGGCCTGGCTGCGGCGCGGCCCGCCGGCCCGGACGGCCAAGCCCAAGTTCCGCATCGAGGCGGCCAACGCCCTCATCGCCGACGTGCCCGAGGTCCGCGACCGGGCCGAGCTGCTGCGCTTCGCCACCGCCCGCCTCGGCGACAAGGTGCTCGACGCCGTCGACGTGTCGGTGCGCTTCGGCGACAAGACGCTGCTGCGCGACGCGACGTGGCGGCTGGGCCCGGGCGACCGGGTCGCGCTGGTCGGCATCAACGGCTCGGGCAAGACGACGCTCGTCAACCTGCTCAGCGGGGAGCTGGAGCCCACCTCCGGGAGGGTGGAGCGCGGCGCCACCGTGCGGCTGGCCCACCTCTCCCAGGACACCGCGGAGATCCCCAGCCACCTGCGGGTGCTGGAGTCGCTGGAGGAGATCCGGGGGCGGACGGTCACCAGCGACGGGCAGGAGCTCACCGCGGGGATGCTGTGCGACCGCTTCGGCTTCCGCGGCGAGAAGGCCCGCACGCTGGTGCGCGACCTGTCCGGCGGCGAGCGCCGGCGCCTGCAGCTCATGCGGCTGCTGATGGACGAGCCCAACGTGCTGCTGCTGGACGAGCCGACCAACGACCTGGACATCGACACCCTCACCGCGCTGGAGGACCTGCTCGACGGCTGGCCCGGGACGCTGGTGGTGGTGAGCCACGACCGCTACTTCGTCGAGCGCGTGTGCGACAACGTCTACGCATTGACCGGCGACGGGTCGGTCACCCACCTGCCCGGCGGGATCGAGCAGTACGTGCGGGCCCGGCGCGAGCAGGAGGCGGCCGCCGCCCCGCCCGCGGCCGGGA
>CAZXNX010000286.1:0-3890 GCA_964642225.1 uncultured Solirubrobacteraceae bacterium
GGCCATGGCCGCGAGACGTATCGGCTGGCGGCGACGCTGACCCGCCATGGCAGCTCGACCGCCTTGGTGATGCCGATGCGCGTGCTGACCACCCTCTCACGCTCCTCCCAGCCCGGCGTCCGGGGACCGATCACGATCGGGCCCCGGGCCAGGTCTGTGCCGCTCAGGTCCACGTCGATGCCCAGGGCCTGCGTGAGCTTCCCCGGCCCGGAGCACAGGTCTCCCACCGCGTCGCGCCCCCGCCGCGCCCGCATCAGGTCGAGGCCCACGGTGGGCTCCAGCGCGCGGATCAGCACCGCCGCCCCCACCCCCTCGGGCTCGGTCACCGCGTTGACGAGCGCGTGGACCCCGTACGAGCGGTAGACGTAGGCCCGCCCGGGCGGGCCGAACAGCGTGGCGGTACGGGGTGTCAGCCCCGCGTAGGCGTGGCAGGCCGGCTCATCCATGTGGTAGGCCTCGGTCTCGACGATGACCCCGGCGGTGGCGCCGTGGGTGAGGGTGCAGCCGATGAGGTCGTGGGCGACCTCGAGGGTCGGGCGGTCGTAGAACCCGGGCCGCACGCGTCCGGTCAGCCGGCGAGGCGCTCGCGGGCCAGGACGAGCTGCTCGCGCACCCGGGGCAGCGCGGTGCCGCCCTGCGACCGCTTGGACTCCAGCCACGACCGCTGGGACAGCACCTCGTAGACCTCGGCGTCGAGATGCTCGGAGTGGGTGGCCAGCTCGGGCAGCGTGAAGTCCGACAGGTTGCGGTGCGACTCGACCGCGTCGCGCACGAGGCCGGCGACGATCCCGTGGCACTGGCGGAACGGCACGCCGCGGCGCACCAGCAGGTCGGCGATGTCGGTGGCGGCGATTAGCTCGTCGGCCGCGGCGGAGGCCAGGCGGTCGGCCCGGAACGCGGCGCCGCGGAGCATCCCGTCGGCCGCGGCGAGCGTGAGCTCGATGGTGTCGACCGCGTCGAAGAGGTGCTCCTTGTCCTCCTGCATGTCCTTGTTGTAGGTCAGCGGCAGGGCGTGCATCACCCCGTGGAGCGCGGCCAGGTGGCCCACCACGCGCGGCGCCTTGGCCCGCAGCAGCTCGGCCGCGTCGGGGTTCTTCTTCTGGGGCATGATCGAGCTGCCGGACGACCAGGCGTCGGGGAGCTCCACGAAGCCGAACTCCTCGCTGGACCACAGGACGAGCTCGGCCCCCAGGCGGGAGAGGTGCGTCGCGCAGATGGACGCGGCACCGAGGTAGTCCAGGACGAAGTCACGATTGGAGACGGCATCGATCGAGTTCGGGGCGACGCGGTCAAAGCCGAGGCGGTCGGCGACGAACCCGCGATCGGTGTCGAAGTTGACGCCGGCCAGGGCGCCGGCGCCCAGCGGCAGGGCGTCGGCCTGCTCGGCGGTGAAGCGAAAGCGCGCGCGGTCGCGGTCGAGCATCCACACGTAGGCCAGGAGGTGGTGGCCCAGGTAGACGGGCTGGGCCCGCTGCAGGTGGGTGTAGCCCGGCATCGGCCAGTCGATGTGCTCCTCGGCGACGTCGAGCAGGGTGGCCATCAGCTTCTCGATCGCCGCCACGGCGCGGCGGGCGTGATCGCGGGTGAACAGGGCCACGTCGGTCGCGACCTGGTCGTTGCGCGAGCGGGCCGTGTGGAGCTTGCCGCCGGCCGGCCCGACGAGCTCCGTCAGGCGGCGCTCGACCGCCATGTGGATGTCCTCGTCGTCGTCGCGGAAGGGGAACTCCCCCGCCACGAGCTCCTGCTCGACCTCGTCCAGCCCGGCCTCGATGGCGTCGCGGTCGGCGTCCTCGATGATGCCCTGCGCCGCCAGCATCGCGGCGTGCGCGCGCGACTGCTCGATGTCGTACGGCCACAGGCGGCGGTCGTAGGAGATCGAGGCGTTCAGCTGCTGGAAGACCGGATCCTGGGGCTCGGAGAAGCGGGACATGCGGCCGGAGTCTATGGGCGCCGCGCCAGCACGGTCTTCAGCGCCGCGGACACGCGCTCGACCTGCCCGTCGGTCATCTCGGGGAAGAAGGGCAGCGCGATGGATCGTGCGGCGACGTCCTCACAGACCGGGAACTGGCCTTCGCGATGGCCGAAGGTCTCGCGGTAGTAGGTCATCAGGTGGATGGCGGGCAGGTAGGGCTTGCTCTGGATGCCCAGCTCGCCGAGGGCGCGAATGACATCGTCGCGATCGTGCTCGCGCGGCACCTGTACGACGAAGACGAACCAGCCGCGGCGGTCGCCGCCGCGGTCCTCGCAGGGCAGGCCCAGGCCCTCGACGCCTTCCAGTGCCCGGCGGTAGGCCCCGGCGACGCGGGCGCGGCCGGCGAGCATGCCGTCCAGGCGCCGCAGCTGGACCAGGCCGACGGCGCAGGCGATGTCGCTGAGGCGGTAGTTGAAGCCGAGCCGGTCGTGGTCCAGCCAGCCCATGTCGGGCGCGCGCCCCTGGTTGCGCTCGCTGTCGATGCGCGCCTTGATCGCCGCGTCGCCGGTGGTGACCATCCCGCCTTCGCCGGTGGTGATCTGCTTGTTGGCGTAGAAGCCGAACACGGACGGGTGGCCGCGGCCGCCCACCTTCGCGCCGTCGGCGTGCACCGCGCCGAGCGCCTCGCACGCGTCCTCGACGATCGGCAGGCCGAGCGCCTCGAAGGCGGGCAGGTCGGCCGGGTAGCCGAAGATGTGGACCGGGAGCAACGCGGTGGTGCGGTCGGTGACCGCCGCCGCGGCAGCCGCGGGATCGAGGTTGAGCGTGACCGGGTCGATGTCGGCGAACACCGGCCGCGCGCGCTCGTAGACGATCGCGTTGGCGCTGGCCACGAACGAGAACGGGGACGTTACGACCTCGTCGCCGTCGCTGACGCCCACCGCGCGCAGCGCCACGTGCAGCCCGGCCGTGCCGCTCGACACCGCGCTGGCGTACGGTGCGCCGACGGCGGTCGCGAACGCCTCCTCGAAGGCCGGCACCCGCGGACCCAGCGACAGGTGCCGCGAGCGCAGCACCTCGATGACCGCCGCCTCCTCCTCCACGCCCAGGACGGGGCGGGCGACCGGGATCACGCCGTCCGGGTCCGGGAGGCCGCCCGCGGGCAGCGGCAGCGGGCCGGCGCTCATGAGGCCGCCGGGTGGGTCCCGTCGAGGGCCGGTGCGGTGCGCCCCGGCTGCTCGGCCCGCTCCAGGGAGTCGACCAGCGCCTGCCAGGATGCCGCGATGACGTTCTCGCCCACCCCGATCGTCCCCCAGGTCTCGCGACCGTCGGAGGCGTCGATGAGCACGCGGGTCGTCGCCTCGGTACCGCTGGAGGAGTCCAGGATCCGGACCTTGTAGTTGACGAGCTCGATCTCGGCCAGGTGCGGGTGGATCTCCACGATCGCCGACCGCAGGGCGTTGTCCAGCGCGTTGACCGGGCCATTGCCCTCCGCCGTGCGCACGAAGCGCTCGCCGTCGATCCAGATCTTGATGGTGGCCTCGGTGGCGACGACCCCGTCGGCGCGCTGCTCGACGATGACCCGCCACGACTCCAGCGTGAAGAGCGGCTCGTAGGAGCCCGCCTCGCGCCGCATGAGCAGTTCCAGCGAGCCGTCGGCCGCCTCGAAGTGGTACCCGAGGTGCTCGAGCTGCTTGACGCGCTCGATCACGCGCCTGGCGGTCGCGTCGTCGATGTCGATGCCCGAGCCGGCCGCCTTGTCGTGGACGGCGTGCCGCCCGGCGAGCTCGGAGACGAGCACGTCGCTGACGTTGCCGACGACCTCGGGCACGACGTGCTCGAAGGTCGAGGCGTCCGCGCGCACGCCGGCCGCGTGCAGCCCGCCCTTGTGGGTGAAGGCGAGCTTGCCGACGTACGGCTGCTGGGCGTTGGGGGTGCGGTTGAGGAGCTCGTCCACGAAGTGCGCGGTCGGGGCCAG
>CAZXNX010000287.1:0-3873 GCA_964642225.1 uncultured Solirubrobacteraceae bacterium
ACCGTGAGCGCGCAGGGGGTGCGGCCCAGGACGGCGTGGCCGGTCTTGGCCACCGCCAGGACCTGGCCCCGCGGGAAGCGCGCAGCCACCCGTGCCCCGACTTCCAGCGGCGTGCGGGTGTCCTCCCGCCCCTCCAGGACGAGCGTGGGCACGTCCGGGTACGTTCCGGTCACCGCCGGCGCCGCCGGCGCGGCGGGCCAGCGCCGGCACTGCAGCAGCAGGCTGTTGCTGTCCTGCGCCAGGGCGGTGCCGCGGTCGAACGGGGCGAAGGCGTCGTCGGGGAGGGCGGCGGCCGCGGCGATCGCCTGGCGGTCGCGTTCGGCGGGGTCTGCCGTGCGCTCCCACGGCAAGGGCGCCTCCTCGCACAGGGTCGCCGCCTGGAGCGTGAAGCTCAGCTCCCGCACGAAGGACGTGTCCGGCGGATCGGCCGGATCGGGGTCCGGGAGATCGTCGAAGCGGTGCACGAGCCGCACGAGCGGCGCCGGGTCGCCGTGCAGCGCGGCGTGGACGGCGGCGGGGTAGGCGACCCGCACGTCGACGAGCCCGTCCCCCGAGCGGATCGCCTCGTAGAGCTCTCGTGCGGTGACCGTCTTCGTGCGGCGCCGGCCGCGCGCGTCGACGATGGGACCCGCGACCGGCATGCGCCGCACGAGCGCGGCGACGTCCCCGGGCAGGTCGCGCGTCACGCCGGCGCACTCGCCCCGGCAGACGTCCCGCAGGATGCGCTCCATCGCCGCGAAGGAGTCGAGGTCGAACGGGTCCTGGCCCGGCGCGTCGACCACCGAGTCCAGCACGAGCCGCTCGACGTGCGTGGGGTAGCGCAGGGCGTAGGCGAGGGCGACCTTGGTGCCGTAGGACACGCCCAGCAGCGTGATCCGGTCGATACCCAGCGCGGCCCGCACGGCCTCGAGGTCGTCGATCGAGTCGCTGGTCGTGTAGTGGGAGCGGGCCGGGCCGAGCTGGTCGGCGCAGGTGGCGGTGCGCACGTCGATCGGCTCGGCCCCCGGCCGCTCCAGCGCCGCGCAGTCCAGCGCGCCCGACCTTCCGGTGCCGCGCTGGTCGACCACGATCAGGGAGCGGGTCCCGATCCGGCCGTAGAGGTCGCGGTTGAAGCTCTCGGTCAGCGACGTGGCCCCCTGTCCGGGGCCGCCGGCCAGGGCGAACACCGCGCCCGGGCCGCGCCCCGCCAGCCGCTCGAGGTAGAGGTCGACCGTTCCGGGCGTGACGCCCGTGCGATCCAGCGGCACGGCCAACCTGGCGCATTCGAAGTTGCTCTCCCCGCACGAGGTGGAGAAGGCCAGCGCCGCTCCCGCGGGGGCGGGCGCCAGGAGCGCGGCGCACGCCGCCACCAGCGCGGGCAGCGGGATCCACCGGGCCGGGCGCCGGGACGGGCGAAGGGACACACCGGCCATCGTGGCCAATCGCCCCGGCCGGCGCAACCGGTCGCGGTGACGCGGGCGGGACGGGACGTGCATCTCCACGGTCACCTTGCGTATTCTGCCCCCACCCCCGCCGGGGCAGCCCGTCCCGGCCGACCAGAGGACTGTCCGCCCCATGCGCCCCATCCTGCTTCTCCTTCTCGTTGGTTCGCTGGCCGTTGTCGGCTGCGGCAGCGACTCGTCCAGCGACACGCTCAGCACGAGCGACCTGAAGTCCAAGGCAACCGCGATCTGCAAGCAGGTCGTCGCCGACCAGCAGAAGGCCGCCGACGCGCAGGACTACGCGAGCATCCCGGACATCTCCAACAAGGCGATCTCCGACCTCGAGGCCCTCAAGCCGTCTGACGCCGACAAGGCGAAGTTCGAGGCCTACGTGACCGCCCAGAAGGCCGCCGTCGAGGCCTCCAACCCGGTCGCCGAGGCCCTCGCAGCCAAGGACCAGGCCAAGGCCCAGCAGCTCGCCACGGGCGCCCAGACGCTCAGCGACACCGCCAACAAGGCGGCCACCGCGGCGGGGCTCCCCGGCTGCGCCGGCTGATCACCCGCTGACGGACGGATGCGCGCCGGGGACCTGCCCGGCGCGCATCCCGTCGTTTCTCATGGGGCCCACAGAACGGGCCGCCAGGCTCCTCCCGGCAGCGCCTTCGCTGCCACCGACGAGGAGAGGAACCACCATGAGCCCCACCCCGATCCGCACGCGCCGCCTGCCCGGCGCACTGCTCCTGGGCACGCTGGTCGCCGGCGCACTGCTGCTGGCCACCGAGCGGCCGGCCCCGGCCGCCGCCGGCTCCCGGTCGATCCCGGTGCGGATCACCGGCGGCCACGCCACCGACCCGCGCGACGGCGGCCGGCCCGTCGTGCTCGTCGCCGCCACCCTGGGTGTCCCCACCGCCGTCTTCCGCGAGGCGTTCAGCCACGTGACGCCCGCCGCCGCCGGCGAGGAGCCCGACCCCGCCCAGGTGACGCGCAACAAGGCCGCGCTGCTGGCCGTCCTGGCGCCCTACGGCGTGACCAACGCGACGCTCGACGCGGCCTCCGACCACTACCGCTTCAACGGGGCCGCCGGCCAGACCTGGCCCCGCGTCGCCGCCCGCGCCCGGGCCGTCGTGCGCCACGGCCGCGTCGTCGCCGTGCGGCTGCTCTCCGGCGGATCGGGCTACACCTCCGCGCCGCGCGTCACGGTGCCCGGCCATCCGGGCGCGAGGATCTCGGCGACCCTCGCCTTCGGTACCGACACCACGACCAACGGCACGATCGGGAGGCTCGATGGTTGATGCGGAACGCCGATTTCGCATCAGCCATCTAGCGCTCACGCGATAGCGTCACCGCCATGAGCGGCGCCCTGGACGACCTGAAGATCCTCGACTTCTCCCGCGTCCTCGCCGGGCCGTTCGCGACGATGCTGCTTGCCGACTTCGGCGCGACGGTGGTCAAGGTGGAGCGCGGCGGCCCCGCCGGCACCGGGGACGACACCCGCTCCTGGGGGCCACCCTTCGACAGCACCGGACAGGCCACCTACTTCCAGGCGGTCAACCGCAACAAGGAGAGCCTGGCGCTGGACTTCGCCGATCCCGCCGACCTGGAGCGCGCCCGCCGCCTGGCCGCCGAGGCCGACGTGGTGGTGGAGAACTTCCGGCCCGGGGTCATGGACGAGCTGGGCCTGGGCTACGACGACCTGCGGGCGGCGTCGCCCGGCCTCGTCTACTGCTCGATCACCGGCTTCGGCCGCGGCGCCGGGGCCGCGCTCCCGGGCTACGACATGCTCGTGCAGGCGGTGGGCGGGCTGATGAGCATCACCGGCCCCGCCGACGGCGAGCCGCAGAAGGTGGGCGTTGCCCTGGTCGACGTGCTCGCCGGCCTGTTCGCCTCCGTCGGCATCCTCACCGCGCTGCGCCACCGCGAGCGCACCGGCGAGGGCCAGCGCGTGGAGATCAACCTGCTCTCCAGCCTGCTCGGGGCGCTGGTCAACCAGGGGTCGGCCTTCACCTCCGGGCACGTGGTGCCCGGGCGGATGGGCAGCCAGCATCCGAGCATCGTGCCCTACCAGCTGCTCCCCACCGGCGACGGCGACCTCGTGGTGGCGGTGGGCAACGACCGCCAGTTCGCCGCGCTGTGCGAGGTGCTGGGCCTGGAGGGGACGGCCGCCGACCCGCGCTTCGCCACCAACGAGGCCCGCGTGGAGCACCGCGGCACGCTCGCCGACCTCCTGCGCCACGCGCTGGCCGCCCGCCCCGCGAGCGAGTGGGTCACGCTGCTCACGGCCGCGCGCGTGCCGGCCGGGATGGTCCACGACATCGGCCAGGCGTTCGCCCTGGCCGCCGAACTGGGCCTCGAGCCGATCGTACGCATCCCCCGCGACGACGCCGAGCCGGTGGCGCTGACCCGCAACCCGATCGCGCTGTCGGCCACCCCGGCGACCTACCGCACCTCGCCG
>CAZXNX010000288.1:0-2522 GCA_964642225.1 uncultured Solirubrobacteraceae bacterium
CGCCTGGGCGCTGGGCCGGGCGGTGGCCGCCGACGCGCGGGTCCCGACCGCGCCGGGCCGGGTCCTCGTCGCCATGAGCGGGGGCGTGGACTCCGCCGTCGCGGCGCTGCGCTGCGTCGACGAAGGGGCGGCCGAGCGGGATCCCCACCAGGTGGTCGCGGTGACGCTGGAGCTGTGGCGCGACCCCGACAACGACGGCGACCGCTCCTGCTGCAGCGCCCAGGCGGTGCGTACCGCCCGCGCCCTGGCGCACGGGATGGGGCTGGCCCACTTCACCCTCGACCTGCGCGAGCCGTTCCGGGCCGGCGTGGTGCAGCCGTGGCTGGACGAGCATGCCGCGGGCCTCACGCCCAACCCCTGCGTGCGCTGCAACGGCCACGTGCGCCTGGACGCCATGCTCGACCTGGCCGACCGGGTGGGAGCGCCCACGCTCGCCACCGGCCACTACGCCCGCCACAGCGACGACGGGCTGCTGCGCCTGGCCGCCGACCCCGCCAAGGACCAGGCCTACATGCTCGCGGCCCTGTCGCCGGCGTCCCTGCGGCGCCTGCGCTTCCCCCTCGGCGAGCTGGCCAAGCCGCAGGTCCGGGCCCTGGCCGCCGATGCGGGCCTCAGCGTCGCCCAGACCCCCGACTCCCAGGACCTCTGCTTCCTGGCCGGGACGGGCAAGGCCGCGTTCCTGGCCCGCCACGGCAACCAGCGCGACCGGCCCGGCGCGATCGTCGACCGTCGCGGCACGCACGTGGGCCGCCACCACGGCGCTCACCACTTCACGATCGGCCAGCGGCGCGGTCTGGGGGTGGGCGGCACCGGCGACCCCGTGTACGTCGTGGCGACCGACCCCCGGGCCAACACGGTCACGGTCGGGCCGCTCCAGGACCTCGACACCACGACCGTCCCCGTGCGCGGCCTGCGCCTGCACCGCCCGGCCGCGGAGGTGGACGCCGTCAAGCTGCGCTACCGCGCCGCGCCGGTCGCCTGCACCCTGGACGGCGAGGAGATCCGGCTCACCGACACGGCGACCGCACCGGCTCCCGGGCAGACGGCCTGCCTGCTCGCGGGGGACGTCGTGGTCGGGTCGGCGACCATCGTGCGCTGACGGATCTAGACTCCGCTGCCCGATGACCTCCGACGAGATCCGCTCCGCCTACCTCGAGTTCTTCGCCGAGCGGGGCCACACCCTGCTGCCCTCGGCCTCGCTCGTGCCCGCCAGCCACGATCCCTCCGTGCTGCTGACCACCGCGGGCATGCACCCGCTGAAGTCCTACTTCCTCGGGCAGGAGGACCCGCCCGCGCCGCGCCTCACGAGCTGCCAGAAGTGCTTCCGCACCCCGGACATCGACGTCGTCGGCACCACCACCCGGCACCTCACGTTCTTCGAGATGCTCGGCAACTTCTCGATGGGCGACTACTTCAAGCAGGGCGCGGTGCAATTCGCGTGGGAGTTCTCCCTCCAGCACCTGAAGTTCGACCCGGACCGCATCTGGATCACCGTCTTCGAGGGCGACGACGACCTGGGCCTGGGCCCCGACCAGGAGGCCATCGACGCGTGGCTGTCGGTCGGCGTCTCGCGCGACCGGATCGTGCTGTGCCCGCGCTCGGAGAACTTCTGGCAGGCCGGCCCGATCGGCCCCTGCGGCCCGTGCTCGGAGCTGTACTACGACCGCGGCCTGGAGTTCGGCTCCGCGGACGACCTGCCCGGCGGGGAGAACGAGCGCTTCCTGGAGTACTGGAACCTCGTGTTCATGCAGTTCAACCAGGAGCCGGCCAACGTCCTGACCCCGCTGCCGAAGCAGAACATCGACACGGGCATGGGCCTCAACCGCATGGCCCTCATCCAGCAGGGCACGCCGTCGATCTTCGAGACCGACCAGTTCCTGCCGCTCATCCGCCTCAGCGAGGAGCTGAGCGGCCGCGCCTACGACACCGACGAGCCCACCACCCGGGCGATGCGGATCCTCGCCGACCACACGCGCGGCATGACCGCCCTGGTCGCCGACGGCGTCGTCCCCTCCAACGAGGACCGCGGCTACGTGCTGCGCCGCATCATGCGCCGCGCCATCCAGCAGGGCCGCAGCCTGGGCATCCAGGGCGCCTTCCTCACGAAGTACGCCGACGTGGTGACCGAGCTGATGGGCTCCGCCTATCCCGAGCTCGTGGAGCGCCGCGACGTCATCCATCGCTGGCTGACCGCCGAGGAGGAGTCCTTCGGCCGCACCCTGGAGCAGGGCACCAAGCTGCTGGAGGAGATCGTCGCCCGCGCCAAGGAGCAGGGCGAGGAGGGGGTGGGCGCCGACGACGCCTTCCGCCTGCACGACACCTTCGGCTTCCCCTTCGACCTGACGCGGGAGATGGCCGCCGAGCGCGGCCTCGGCGTTGATGAGGCCGGCTTCGAGCAGCTCATGGACGAGCAGCGCGCCCGCTCGGCCGGCGGGGCCAAGAAGGCCGGCAAGGTCGGCGCCGACGTCGAGCTGGTGCGGTCGCTGTCGGACGCGCCCACCGAGTTCACCGGCTACGAGACG
>CAZXNX010000288.1:2622-3867 GCA_964642225.1 uncultured Solirubrobacteraceae bacterium
GCGCCCGACAGCCTGCGCGCCGGCGAGCGCGTCGTGGCCCGCGTCGACGTCGCGGCCCGCAACGCCACCCAGGCCAACCACACCGCCACCCACCTGCTCCACGCCGCGTTGCGCCAGACGCTCGGCACCCACGTGCACCAGGCCGGCTCCTACGTCGGCCCGGACAAGCTGCGCTTCGACTTCACCCACGGGTCGGGGATGAGCGCCCGTGAGGTCGCCGAGGTGGAGGACGAGGTCAACCGCCGGGTGCTCGACAACCTCGCGGTGCGGCCCCTCACCACCACCCTCGACGAGGCCAAGAAGCTGGGGGCGATGGCGCTCTTCGGCGAGAAGTACGGCGACGTGGTGCGCATGGTGGAGATCGGCGACGGGTCCTTCTCCCGCGAGCTGTGCGGCGGCACCCACGTGCGCACCACCGCGGAGATCGGACTCGTGAAGATCACCACCGAGACGTCCAGCGCCGCCAACGTGCGCCGCATCGAGGCGCTCACCGGCACCGAGGCCGTCCAGTACTTCCGCCGCCGCGACGCGCTGTTCGCCGAGACGGCCGCCGCGCTGAAGACCGAGCCCGACCGCGTCCTGGAGCGCATCGGCGCGCTCACCGACGCCGCCAGACAGACCCGCAAGGGCAATGCCGGCGGCCAGGACGTCGACACGAAGCTGCTCGCCGCCCGCGCCACCGACGTCGGCGGCGTGCCCGTCCTCACCGACCTGGTGGAGGTCGCCGACGCCAAGGCGCTGCCGACGGTCGTGGACCACGTCCGCGGCCACCTCGGGGACGCCGTCATCCTGCTCGGCGCCGCGGTCGACGGGCGCGTGTCGCTCGTCTGCTCCGTCGCGCCCTCGCTCGTGGAGCGCGGGCTGAAGGCGGGGGCGATCGTCAAGCTCGCCGCCGCCGTGGTCGGCGGAGGAGGCGGGGGCCGGGACACGATGGCCCAGGCCGGCGGCAAGGATCCCGACAAGCTCGCCGAGGCCATCGCGGCCGGCCGCGCCGCGATCGAGGAAGCACTCGGCAACTAGTGTTGTGCGTGTGATCGCCCTGGACTACGGCAGCGCTCGCTGCGGCTGCGCGGTGAGCGATCCCACGGGAACGCTGGCCACGCCGATCGACCCGGTCCTGCAGCCCGGCACCCGCAAGGGGCTGGCCCGCGTCGTCGCGGTGGTCCGCGAGCAGCGCGCCGACCGCGTCGTGCTCGGGTTGCCGATCGGCCTGAGCGGCCGCGACACCGACCAGACCCGCGAGAC
>CAZXNX010000289.1:0-3864 GCA_964642225.1 uncultured Solirubrobacteraceae bacterium
GACGCCGGGTGCCGCGGCCGCGATCCTGGGGGCGTGGCGGGCCGGCCATGCCGCCGCGGGGCGCTCCACCCCGGCCATCCTGTGGTTCTCCTATCCCGACCTGCCGGCGTCCGCGATCACCGCGGGTGCGGCCGCGGGCGGGCTGGACGCGCTCCTGATGCTGGAGCCGTGGCGGGGCCGCGATGCGGAGGCGGTGTCCGCGGCGCTTTCGGAGGCGTCGCGCACCGCTTCGCCGGCGCCGGTGCGGGCGACGTCGTAGGAGCCCTTGCCGCGCAGGTCGGCGGCGACGACCTTGCCGGTGAGCTGCGGGATCTCCTGCAGCACCCGGTCCAGCATGCGCTCCTCGTCGGCCCGGATTTCACGGGCCAGGCGCGCGGTCTTCTCGTCGCCCACGTCCTGGGCCAGCCGCTCGATCGCCGTGTAGGTCGCGATCTCCAGCGCCTCCGTCGCGGCGGCGTCCTTGGCGTTCTTGAGCACCTTCTCCTCGCCGCCGGAGCCGCGCAGGAGGTCCAGGGGCGTCTTGGCCAGCGCGAGCGCCTGGCCGAGGAGCGACTCGATGAGGACCCCGGTCGCGGCGAGGGTGCTCTCGCCCGCGCCGATGTCGTCGAGGCGCTCGTGGACGCGCTCGGCGTGGTCCTTCGTCTCGCGCAGATGGGTCTGCAGGGCGTCGCGGTACTGCCCGCTGGGCGTCATGGCGATCTGGCTCTGGAGCACCCGCTTGAGGGCACGCTCGGTGGCGAGGGCCTCACCCAGGTACTGGGCGATCTTCTGCTGCTCGGGGGTCATCGGGGTCCTTTCGGAAGGAGGAGGCGCGGCGGGCGAACGCCCGGGCCGCGTCCCTTCGGTCTACCGCCGACGTGACCTCGGCAAACGCCTTCTGGCGCCCCCCGATCAGGGCAGGCCCGTCGGCTCCGGCAGCGGGCGACGGCGCCACCAGAACGTGAAGACGATGATCGCCACCACGAGGATCAAGCCGGCGAGGAGGACGAGCAGCGGACCGGTGAAGATGCCGATCAGGTCGCCGAAGAGATCCGGGCCCACGGCGATCTCGGCGCCGGGCACTGCGGCGGCGCGCGCGGCCACAACGTAGCGCCCGGGGACGGGAACGTCGAAGCGACCCACGGCGCGCCCGCTGTGGCCCGCGGTGTCGTAGGTGACGCTGGCGGTGTAGGGGCGCACCGCGACCGCGCCGCCGTCGGGCCCGGTGACCGTGAGGTCGAGCTGCGACAGGGGCAGGCGCACCGACCCCTCGGAGTAGACGACGCGCTCCCCCGTCTCCCGGACGATCACCGACACGCTGCCGGGGACGGAGGTGCGGGCGTAGTCCGCGGGCTGGCTCAGCGTGTCGACGAAGCGGGTGATGCCCAGGGCGATCGTGAGGACCACCGCCAGGACACCCACCGCGCCCGCGATCCAGAAGCCGGCCGCCGAGCGCTTGGGCGGGGCGGGACCCACCGGCTGGGCCGGCACGTTGAGGAAGGCCAGGCTGGCGGCGTCCTGCCCCTGCACGCCGTTGTCGGCGACGTTGGCCGTCCACCGGATCCCGTCGAAGTAGCGGTGCGTGTGGAGGCCCGCGGGATCCGGGTGCCAGCCGGGCGCGGGCGGCGGGGAGGCGCTCATGGCGCGACCCTAGAGGATCGCCGGGCGCCCCGGGCATTCGGCCATCCCCGGAGGCGGCCGGTTGACCGGGGAGCGCCGGTGCGACAGGGTGGCGTCCGCGATGGGTCAGTACCTCCTCTTCTCGTTCACCGCCGCGGCGAACCCGACGCTGGTGGCGGCCACCACCATCCTCCTGCTCTCCGAGAAGCCCAAGCGGCTGATGCTCGGGTACCTGCTGGGCGCCTACACGATGAGCATCACCCTGGGCATGGTCATCGTGTTCTCGCTGAAGAACTCCAGCGAGGTGAACAGCGCCAAGAGCACGTGGAACCCGTACACCGACCTGGCCGTCGGCGCCGTCTTCCTCATCATCTGCTTCGTCCTGGCCACCGGCCGGGACGCGCCGGCGGCCGAGCGGCGCAAGGCGAAGAAGGCGGCCAAGCCGGACAAGGGGCCGCCGCGCTGGAAGCGCGCGCTGGACAACGGCTCCCCCCGCACGACGTTCGCGGTCGGCGCCCTGCTGACGCTCCCCGGCGCCTCCTACCTGGCCGCACTGGGCCAGATCGTCGAAGGTGGCTACGGCACCACCCAGAGCGCGCTGATGGTGGTGCTGACCAACCTGATCATGCTCATGCTCCTGGAGGTGCCGCTCCTGGGCTACATCTTCAAGCCCGACTGGACGCCGAGCGCGGTCGAGCGGGCCAAGGCCTGGGTCGGCCGCCATGCCCGCCGCGCCGTGGTCATCCTCACCGGCACGCTCGGCGGGCTTCTCGTCCTGCGGGGCATCATCACGCTCATCGCCTCCTGAGCGGGGCGTCCATTCACCCGATCCGGAGGATGCACGGAGCGCCCCGAACCGGTTGACTTCGGCCCATGGGACTTCTGCGACACAACCACCCCGACGGCCCCGGCGGTCGGCGCCTCATCATGCGCGAGAAGGCGCTGTCGATCGGCGACGACTCCTGGATCGAGGACGAGTCCGGCAACAAGGTCATGAAGGTCAACGGCAAGGCCCTGCGGGTCCGCGAGGCGTTCGTGCTCGAGGACGCCCAGGGCAACGAGCTGCTGCACCTGCAGGCCCGCGACCTTCGCCTGCGCGGCGTGATGAAGATCGACCGCGACGGCGACACGATCGCCACCGTCGTCAAGAAGGTCATCGGCATCCGCGACCGGTTCGGCGTCGATGTCGAGGACGGCGAGGACCTCGACGCCATCGGCAACGTGGTCGACCACGAGTTCAAGATCAGCCGCGACGACGACGACATCGCGGTCATCAACAAGAAGTGGGTCCGCGCCCGCGAGACCTACGGCATCGAGCTGGCCCCCGACGAGGACGTCGCCTTCCTGGTCGCCGTGATCGTCGCCATCGAGGCGCTGGCCCGGTAACGGGCCGCGCCGTCACGACACCGCGGGCTCGGCGACGCGCTCCGGGGCGCGCAGGGCGCCCGCCATCGCGTGGTGCCCGCCGTCGACGTGGAGGATCTCCCCCGTGACGGCGCGGGCCATGTCCGACAGCAGGAAGCAGGCCGCGTCGGCGACCGGCGCCGGATCGCGGGGGTCCCACGCCAGCGGCGCCTGCGTCTCCCACGCGTGCAGGAGCCGGTCAAAGGCCGGAATGCCCCCGGCCGCCCGGGTGTGCAGAGGCCCGGCGGCGATGAGGTTGGCCCGGATCCCGCGCTCGCCCAGGTCGCGGGCCAGGTACCGGTTGACCGATTCCAGGGCGGCCTTGCACACGCCCATCCAGTTGTAGACCGGCCACGCGCCGGCGGCGTCGAAGTCCAGCCCCACCAGGGCCCCGCCCGTGGGCGGCGCGAGCTCGTGCAGCACCCGGCCCAGCGACGCGTACGAGAACGCGCTGGTCTGGAAGGCGAGGTTGACGCCGTCGGGGCGCGCCGCCAGGAAGTCCCCGGCCAGCGCGTCGCGCGGGGCGAAGGCGACCGCGTGCAGGGCGCCGTCGAGCGCCCCCCACGTGTCGCGCACGTGCGCGGTGAGCGCGAGCAGGTCCTCGTCCCGCGTGATGTCGAGGTCGACGACGTCGGCCGCCCGCGGCAGGTCGGCCGCCGCGCGGAGCGTCAGCTCCCGGTCGCGGGGGAACGCGGTCAGCAGCACCTCGGCCCCCGCCAGCTGCGCCCGCTCGGCGGTGGCGAAGGCGATGGAGTCGGTGGTGACGATGCCGGTGATGATCAGTCGCTTGTCGGTGAGCATGGCTTTCTCGGGTCGGGGGGATCGAAGGTCTCGCGGGCCCGGGCGTCCTGCTCCCGGGCC
>CAZXNX010000290.1:0-3860 GCA_964642225.1 uncultured Solirubrobacteraceae bacterium
ACCGGGGCCACCGGCCAGGCCGGCGCGCCCGGCACCGACGGCGGCCTCACCGCCAACTGGCCCTGCTCGCGCCCGCGGGTGCGCGGGCTGTCCTACGTGCGCTGCCGCGTGCGCTTCGCGCCGGGCGACGTCAAGCGCTGGGTGCGGGTGCGCATCTACCGCCGTGACGGCCGGCAGGCCGGGCAGCGGCTGGTGAAGATCCAGTCGGGCACCACGATCGACGTGCCCGTCGGGCGCACCCCGCTGCCGCGGGCCAACTACCCGGCGCTGATCGTCGTGCGCGACCCCAGGACCAACCTCGCCGTCACCTACACGAACTATCTGATCGTTCGGTGAGGACGATCACGCGCGGGCACACGGCGGCGTAGGGTCCCGGCCATGTCCACTCCCGATCTCCACGGCAAGGTCGCCGTCGTCACCGGCGCCGCGTCGGGCATCGGCGCCTCCACCGCCCGCCTGCTGGCCCGGCACGGCGCCCGCGTCCACGTCGCCGACCTCGACGGCGAGGGGGCGCTGGCGGTGGCCGCCACGATCCCGCAGGCGACCGCCCACCAGGTCGACACCACCGACCCCGACGCGCTGGAGCAGCTCGCCGAGCGGGTCTTCGCCGTCGACGGCGCCGTCGACGTCCTGCACAACAACGCCGGCATCGGCCACGCCGGCGACGTCGCCTCCACCACCGTGGAGGACTGGCGCCGCGTGATCGACGTCAACGTCCTGGGCGTCGCCTACGGCGTGCACGCGTTCGTCCCGCGGATGCTGGGGCAGGGCCGGCCGTCCCACGTCATCAACACCGCCTCCGGCGCCGGGCTGGTGCCCATCGCCGAGATGGCCCCCTACGTGACGAGCAAGTTCGCCGTGGTCGGCATGAGCGAGGCGATGCACGCCGAGCTCAGCCCGCAGGGGATCAAGGTCAGCGCGATCTGCCCCGGGGTGATCGACACGAACATCGTCGCGACCTCGGTCATGCGCGGGGACACCGCCGCCAAGCAGAGCCGGGCCGTGTCCTTCTACCGCAAGCGCGGCGCCTCACCCGACGTCGTCGCGGCGGCGGTCCTCGACGTGATCGGCCGCCACCGGCTCGTCGTCCACGTGCCCACCTCGCACGTCCTGCCCGGCGCGCTGCTGCACCGGCTCTCGCCCCGCCTGACCCAGGCGATGGCGCGCAAGAGCCTGCAGATGGTCACACGCTGATCAGACCTGCGGGTTGCCGTTCTTGCTGGTGTCGCGGACGGCCTGCAGCACGTCCCAGTGCTCGACGATCCGGTTGCGGCGGTTGAACCGGAAGATGTCCAGCAGCACCGTGCCGCGGTCGCTCGCGGACGTCCTGGACAGGCTGTGGACGACGACCATGCTTCCCTGCGTCACGACCCGCCGGATGGTGAGCGACGCCTGCGGGAAGAGCGCGAGGTATCCGGAGACGTAGGCCACGAATGCGGCCCGGCCGTTGGCCACGTCCGGGTTGTGCTGCACGTACGTCGTCGGGTCGATGTGCCGGGCGGCGGCGGTGGCCGGGTCGTGCCGGTTGAACGCGCCGTCCAGCAGCGCGACGGCGGCGGTCGCGCGGGCACGCTCGGTCTTGGACAGGCCGGTGACGTCGAGCTTGTACGACCCCGCGGCGGCCCGCGCCGCAGGCCCGGCGACCGCGCTCGGGCACGCGATGACGGCGGCGGTCAGGACGGCGGTGACGGTCAGGACGGCGGCGTGACGTGACGACATGGGGCTCCTCTCCCGGATGGCCACAACGGCCGTGGCGTATTCAACCGCCCGCGGCCGTTCCGTGTGCCACCAGGGCGGCGGCGGTCCGTAGATTCCACCGTTGCCGGGCGGCCGGCCTGGGACTAGGCTCGAGACCACCACCACCACCGATCCCCGAAAGGGAGGCCATGATGCGATCCGTCCTCATCGGTGCCGTGCTCGTCCTGGGGTTCGCCGCCCTTCCGGCGTCGGCTGGCGCGCTCACCGCCTTCGTCTCCCCGTCGAAGAACATCCACTGCGTGATGTCCGGCGGCGTGCGGTGCGACATCCGGCACAAGGACTGGAACGCCCCCAAGCCGCGGGGCTGCCAGCTCGACTGGGGCCAGGGCCTCAGCGTCACGCGGACGGGGTCGCGCGGGCGCGTCGTGTGCGCGGGGGACACGGTCCTCGGGGTCAAGGGCAGGACGCTGGCCTACGGCCGCAGCGTCACGCGCAACCGCATCACCTGCACCTCGCGCACGAACGGCGTGACCTGCCGCAACCCCCGCGGCCACGGCTTCCGCATCAGCAAGGAGAGCTACCGGCTCTTCTGACCCGGCATCGCGCCGCCCGGCGGCGGCCGGGCTCTTCGTGATTCCTTCGGAAGTCCACCCGGTTCTCTTGACCGGGTGCCGCACTGTCGTGGGCATGAGTCATCGCAAGCAGGTCTCCCATGCTCTCGTCGTCGTGCCGCTCCTCCTCGTCGCGCTCGTCGCGGCCGGGTGCGGGGGATCGTCGGAATCGTCCACGACGTCCGCCGACTCCCAGGACGCTGCGCGGGTGAAGTTCGCCCAGTGCCTGCGGCAGAACGGCGTCGACATCCCCGACAACGCCGGCCAGGGCCAGGGGGCCGGCGCGGGAGCGCTGCGCAACATCGATCGGAGCAAGCTCCAGGCTGCCATGAAGGCGTGCCAGAAGTACCAGCAGGCCGCGGTCGGGAACATCAGCGACGCCCAGCAGCAGGAGTTCCGCGACGCGTTCACCAAGTTCGCCAGCTGCATGCGCCAGCAGGGCGTCGACGTGCCGGACATGAACGCCGGGGGCGGGCCGCCGGCCGGCGGCCAGCAGCTCAACCGGGACGACCCCAAGACCAAGGCGGCGATGAGCGCGTGCCAGGACAAGCTGCCGCAGGGCCGCCCCGGCGGGCAGGGGGGCCAGTGATGCGGGACTCCGAGCCCGAGGCGGCCCGCCCGGATGGCGCAGAGCACGACGAGACGGGGGCCGGCGACGCCCGCCCCGGCCGGCGGATCGGCCGCCGCGGCGTGGTCGCGATCGCGGGGGTGGCTGCGCTGCTGATCGTTGCGGGGATCGTCGTGGCCGGCTCCGGCGGCGAGGACTCGACCGCCAGCGGGGCGAGCACCTCGGTGTCGACGACGGTGATCAAGCGCCAAGACCTCATCGAGACGGACACCGAGGACGGGACCCTCGGCTACGCCGACTCCCGCGACGTGATCAACCACCTGTCCGGCACGGTCACCTGGCTGCCCAGGGAGGGCCGCATCGTCAAGCCGAACCAGACCCTGTACCGGGTCGACGCCACCCCCGTGATCCTGCTGGCGGGCACCCGCCCGGCGTCACGCACCCTGTCGGCGAGCGACTCCACCTCCGGGCGCGACGTCCTGCAGCTCGAGCGCAACCTGCGCGCCCTCGGCTACGACAAGGGCCACGACATGAAGGTCGACGGCACCTGGAGCGCGGCGACGACGACGTCGGTCGAGCGCTGGCAGGGGGCGCACGGCCTCGACGAGACCGGGTCGATCGAGCTCGGCCGCGTCGTCTTCCAGCCGGGCAGACGGCGGGTGGCCCAGCTCAACGTCGCCCTCGGCGCGCAGAGCTCCAGCAGCGCCGGCGGCGCGGATTCCTCCGGCTCCAACCCGTCGACGGCGTCGGCGCCCGCCGGCGACACGGCGCACTTCGCCTCCGCCGTCTACGTCGAGGACACGGCGGCGCAGGCACAGGACGCGCCACGCATGGTCGCCGTCGTCGACACGACGACCACGACCACGCCCACCACGACCACGACCACGCCGACCACCACGACACCGACCACGCCGACGACGCCGACCACCACGACACCGACCACGCCGAAGACCCCGACCACCACGACGCCCGCGGCGCCGGCC
>CAZXNX010000291.1:0-3844 GCA_964642225.1 uncultured Solirubrobacteraceae bacterium
CGGTCGCGGCGTTCCTGGCCTGCGCGTCGATCGGGGCGATCTGGTCGAGCTGCTCGCCGGACTTCGGCGAGCGCAGCGTCGCGGACCGCTTCGCGCAGATCGAGCCGAAGGTGCTGCTCGCGGTCGACGGCTACCGCTACGGCGGCAGGGACTTCGACCGCCTGGACGTGGTGGCGGCGCTGCAGCGGGAGCTGCCGACGCTGGAGCACACCGTGCTGCTGCCCTACCTGGACGAGCACGCCGACCCGGCCCGCCTGGACAAGGCGATCACCTGGGGCGAGCTGTGCACGCTGGCGCCGGCCGGTCTGGACGAGCTGACCTTCGACCGCGTGGCGTTCAACCATCCGCTGTGGGTGCTGTTCAGCTCCGGCACCACCGGGCTGCCCAAGCCGATCGTGCACGGCCACGGCGGGATGCTGCTGGAGCAGCTGAAGAAGTCGCACCTGCACCTGGACGCCCAGGAGGGCGACCGGGTCCTGTGGTTCACCACCACCGGCTGGATGATGTGGAACTTCCTCGTCGGCGTGCTGTTCACCGACGCGCAGATCGTGCTGTTCGACGGCAATCCCGGGTACCCCGACCTGGGCCGCCTGTGGGACCTCGCGCAGGAGGCCGGGGTGACGACGTTCGGCACCAGCGCCAGCTTCCTGGCCTCGTGCATGAAGGCGGGGATCGAGCCCGGCGAGGGCCGCGACCTGGACAGGCTGACCGCCGTAGGGTCGACCGGCTCGCCGCTCTCCCCCGAGGGCTTCCGCTGGGTGTACGAGCACGTCGGGGCCGACACCTGGCTGTTCTCGACCTCCGGCGGCACCGACGTGTGCACCGCGTTCGTCGGCGGCGTACCCACCCTCCCGGTCTACGAGGGGGAGATCCAGGCCCGCGCCCTCGGCGCCGACGTGCAGTCGTGGGACGAGGAGGGCCACCCCCACATCGGGCAGGTCGGCGAACTGGTCCTCGCCCAGCCGATGCCGTCGATGCCCGTGATGTTCTGGAACGACCCCGACGGATCGCGCTACCACGACAGCTACTTCGACACCTATCCCGGCGTGTGGCGCCACGGCGACTGGATCCAGATCACCGAGCGGGGCACCGCGATCATCACCGGGCGCAGCGACTCGACGATCAACCGCGGCGGCATCCGCATGGGCACGAGCGAGATCTACCGCGCCGTGCTCTCCCTCGACGAGATCACCGACGCGTTGATCGTGGACGTCTCCGGCCGCCCCGAGTTCCCCGACGGCTGGATGCCGCTGTTCGTCGTCCTGACCCCCGGCGCCCAGCTCGACCAGGACCTCATCAAGCGCATCGCCACCCGCGTGCGCACCGACTGCTCGCCCCGCCACGTCCCCAACGAGGTGTTCGCCATCGACGAGGTCCCCCGCACCATGAGCGGAAAGGTCCTCGAGGTCCCCGTCAAGCGCATCCTCATGGGCCAGGACCCCGACACGGTCCTCAGCAAGGGCAGCCTGGCCAACCCCCAGGCGCTCACCCCGTTCCTCACGATGGCTCAGGAGCTGCGGGCTTCCTCGCCTTCCTGACGAGCTGCCACGCCGTGTAGAGCAGCAGGACCGCGAACAGGTCGCGGATCAGCTGCTCCGGCAGCACGTTGACGAGCCACACGCCCAGGACGGCGCCGGGCACCGCCAGGGCGCCGACGAGCAGCCCGTCGCGCACGCGCACGTTGCCGTACCCGTGCTGGCGCCAGGCCCCGATGAGCGCCACCGGCACCATGGCGGCCAGCGACGTGGCCTCCGCGTCGACCTGCCCGAGGCCGATGACGATCACGAGCGCGGGCACGAACAGCGCGCCGCCCCCGATGCCGAGCATCCCGGCCAGGACGCCGGCGACCACGCCGACGAGCACGGTGACGATCACTGCAGCACCAGGTGGACGGCGGTGACCACCAGGACGCCGGCGAAGAGCAGCTCGACCGCCCGCACCGGGACGCGCTGCTGCAGCCACGTGCCGAAGAGGACGCCTCCCACCGCCGGGATGCCGATGAGCGCCGCGTCCTCCCAGTGGACGTTGCCGTACAGCGCCTGGGTCCCCGCCGCCACGGTGGCGATCACCACGATCGCCGCCAGCGACGTGCCGGTGGCCTCGCGGGGCCCGAACCCGAGCCACAGGATGAGCAGCGGCACCATCACCGAGCCGCCGCCCACGCCGAACATCCCGCTGAAGATCCCCGCGGCGGTGCCGGTGAGCGCGAGCGCGAGGGTTCGGCGGGAGAGCATGCGCGCCATACTAGGAGCCGTGCCCCCCGCAGCCGATCTCGCGCCCGCGATCGCGCCGCTCCGCAGCGATCCCGCCAACACCGCGATCCTCAGCGACATCGACGGCACCCTCGCGCCCATCGTGCGCCACGCCGGCGACGCCCACGTGGCCGAGCCGATGCGCCAGGCGCTGGTCGACTGCGCCGACAAGTACGGGCTGACCGCCTGCGTGAGCGGCCGCCGGGCCGCGGACGCCAAGCGCATGGTCGGCCTCGGCTCGATCGCCTACGTCGGCAACCACGGCACCGAGCTGCTGCCGGCGCTGGGCGGCGACCTGCGCGTGGACCCGGACTTCGCGGCGTGGACCCCGCGCATCAAGGCCTTCGCCGACGAGGCGTGGGGGCCGGCCATGCGCAGGCTGCGCATGCGCCGGGAGGACAAGGAGGGCATCGTGGCCATCCACTGGCGCGGCGTGCCGGACGAGGAGGCCGCCCACCAGGCCGCCGTCGAGCTGGCCGAGCGCGTCGAGGCGGCCGGGCTGGCCGTGCACTGGGGCCGCAAGGTGCTGGAGCTGCGCCCGCCGATCCCCATGGACAAGGGCCGTGGGATCGCCTGGGTGCTGGAGGGCAGCGGGATGCGCAACGCGCTGTACGTCGGGGACGACCGCACGGACGTGGACGCCTTCCGTGGCCTGCGCGCGATGGTGGCGGACGGCCGGCTGGACCACGCGGTCTGCGTCGGCGTGCGCTCCGACGAGATCCCCGACGAGGTCGCCGCCGAGTCGGACGTGCTCGTCGACGGCGCCGCCGGGGTCCGTGGCCTGCTCGAGGCGCTCGCGGCCGCCTAGGGATGCGCTTCACCGACTTCCTCCGGGCGACGGTGATGCTGTCGATGGGCGCGGCCAGCGTCCTGGCCCTGTGCACGGTGCTCGGCGCCGCCCGCGAGGACGACCAGCGCATCGTGTTCATCGCCGCCGGCTGGTGGGTGCTCGCTGCCGCGGTCGGCGTGTTCGTCGGCCGGCGGGTGGAGGTCAGCCACCAGATCGGCGGCCTGCTCGCCCAGGCCAAGGCGGCCAAGACGATGCCCGAGCACCGGCCCGGCGCCGTCGTGCTCAACCGCCTGTGGCCGCTGCTGCTGGCCACCGCGGTGGCCGCGGTGCTGTCGTTCTTCGTCGTGCAGGTCGCCGGCGTGGCGGCCGGCTTCGCGATCATCTGGTCGCTGGCCTGGCGCCACCAGGAGAGCGCCGTGCAGGCGATCGAGGAGCGCGACGGCGTGACGTTCTTCGTCGAGCGCACCTCGCCGGTGGCGCCGATGGCGCTGCAGCGCACCCCGGGGCTGCGCCGCGACAACCCCACCCCCTCCTCCCCACAGGCCCCCTCGGTGTAGCCGGTGGCCGCGGTGGACGTCCTCCTCGTCTCGCTCGGCTCGACCGCCGGCCTGCGCGCCTCCGACGCGGCCTTCGCCGCCGCGCTGCGCCACGCCGGCGCGAGCGTGGAGACGGTCCGTGCCGCCCGGCCCCGGGACGTGCGCAGCCTCATGGCCACCGACCTGGGCTGGGCCCGGGCCGCCGGGGTGGGGGCGCGCGCGGGGATCGCCGCGCACGACCCGCGGGCCGTCGTCTACTCCACCAC
>CAZXNX010000292.1:0-3823 GCA_964642225.1 uncultured Solirubrobacteraceae bacterium
GCCACCTTGTCGGGGGTGGAGACCATCCATCGCGTGTGCGGCTTGGCCTTCAGCTCCTCGGCGGGGAAGCCCTCCGTGGCGATGAACCCGGGGAGGACCATCCCCACGTGCACCCCGTGGGGCAGCTCCTCCGCGTGCAGCGCGTCGGTCCAGCCGGCGAGGGCGAACTTGCTGGCCGAGTAGGCGCCCGCGCCCGGCCGCGAGACGCGGCTCGCCGTGCTCGCCACGTTGACCAGCGCGCTCGGTGCGCTGGCCCGCAGCAGCGGCAGCAGCGCCTCGGTGACGCGCACCACCGCGTCGAAGTTCAGCGCCATCGTGCGCCGTACGTTGGCGTAGCCGCCCTCGGCGAAGGTCCCGCGCCACGACGCGCCCGCGTTGTTGACCAGCAGCGTGAGCCGCCCGTGGTGGTGGGCCTCCACGTGGGCGCGGATGCGGGCCGGGGCGTCGTCGTCGGTCACGTCGCAGGCCACGTAGGTGGCGGGGCAGGGCAGGGCCTGGGCCAGGGCCTGCAGCCGCTCCTCGCGGCGGGCCACCAGCACGAGCTGCGCGCCCGGCTCGCGGGCCAGGCGATGGGCGGTCGCCTCGCCGATGCCGCTGGAGGCGCCGGTGACGACGGCGACGAGATCGGGGTGCACGGGCCGGTCGCTCACCGCTACCACCGCTGGTGCACGTAGGGGGCGATCCGCTCCTCGTAGACCGCGGCGATGCGGGCCATCGTGGCGTCGTCCAGCGCCGCCACGTCGGCGGCGGCCGCGTTGCCCTGCACCTGCTCGACGGAGCGGGCGCCGGGGATCACGGTCGAGACCGCGTCGTGCATGAGGATCCAGCGCAGGGCGAGCTGGGCGAGCGTGGCGCCCGGCGGCACGAGCGGCCGCAGCTCCTCCACGGCGTCCAGGCCGACCTCGAAGGGCACGCCGGCGAACGTCTCGCCGACGTCGAACGCCTCGCCGTGGCGGTTGTACTGGCGGTGGTCGTCGGCGCCGAACGTCGTCTCCCGGGTGTACTTCCCCGAGAGCAGGCCCGAGGCGAGCGGCACCCGCACGATGATCCCCACGCCGCGGCGCCGCGCCTCGTCGAAGAACAGGCCGGTGGGCCGCTGGCGCAGGGGATTGGCGATGATCTGCACGGTCGCCACGCCGGGGTACTCGATCGCCTTGAGGGCCTCCTCGACCCGCTCCACGCTGACACCGTAGGCGGCGATGCGGCCCTCGCGGACCATCTCGTCGAGGTCGGCGAACACCTCCGGGTGGTAGTAGAGGTCGGTCGGCGGGCAGTGCAGCTGCACGAGGTCGAGCGTCTCGACGCCGAGGTTCTCCCGCGAGCGGTCGTTCCAGGCCCGGAAGTGCTCGGGCGAGTAGTTCTCGACCGTCTGGTCCAGCCGGCGGCCCATCTTCGTCGCCACCGTCAGGCCGTCATCGGGCCGCTCGCGCAGGAGGCGGCCCACGAGTCGCTCGGAGCGCCCGTCGCCGTAGACGTCGGCGGTGTCGAAGAAGGTGACGCCGGCGTCGGCCGCGGCGTGCAGCGTGGCGAGTGCCGCGTCCTCCTCCACGGCGCCCCAGTCGGCGCCGATCTGCCATGCGCCGAAGCCGATTTCCGAGACGGTGCGGCCGGTGCGGCCGAGCGTGCGCGAGTGCATGGGCGGAGCGTACCCCGGCGTGCGCGCCGGGCACCCCGGGGCCGGGCGCGGGTCAGCCGGAGAACAGGGCGCGCGAGTCCGGGCCCTGGTGCTCCTCGGCCAGTGCGGTGATCGCGTCGACCACGCGGCGCAGCTCGTCGACCATCGGCGTGGCGGCGGGGCCCATCCGCCCGCGCTCGCGCTCGAAGGCGGCGGCCAGCTCGCGGTAGTAGACGCGGGTGGCCAGGCCCTGGCCCTGGCCGAAGCGCGCCCACAGCGCGTCGCCGTGGGTGCGGTAGTCGAGCAGGATCGAGCGGGCGTTGTGGAGCTTGTCGGCCAGGCACACGCGCAGCGCCGCGGGCGACTTGGCCGGGAACCCCCGGAGGTAGTCCCGCTTGCTCTCGTACCACCGGCCCGCGCCGCCGCGGGGGCCGCCGTCGTCGACGAAGTCGCTGTTGGCCAAGACGATGTCGGCCACCACCGGGCCGAACCGCTCGCGGATGCGCTCCAGGGCGACCGTCCCGCCGCCGTCCTCCACCACGTCGTGCAGCAGCGCGCCGATCGCCTCGTCCTCGTCGCCCTCCATCTCCAGCACCAGCGAGGCCACGGCGAGCAGATGGGCGGCGTAGGGGACGGGGGTGCCCTTGCGCAGCTGGCGGGCGTGGTGGGCGGTGGCCTCGTGCAGCGCCGCGTCGAAGCGGGCGGTGAGCAGCGGCGTGTCGGTGTAGGACTCGGCCACGGTCACTCCACCGGCCCGGGGGCGTCGCCCCGCTCGGTCGACCACTTGAGCACGGCCAGGCCCACGAGCAGCACCAGCGTGACGGCGTTGGCCCCGAACACGGCCCCGTCGCCCTGCAGGCCGCCGTAGACGCACCACAGCGTCACCCCGCTGCCGAACACGAGCAGGTAGGCCCAGGCCAGGTCGCGGGCGTGGCGGGTGCGGAACGTGCGCAGCAGCTGCGGGATCCAGGCGGTGGTGGTGAGGATCGCGGCGACGATGCCCAGGGCGGTGGTCATGGCGCGGCGAACGTGAAGCGGGCGACGTTCATCGTGCCCTCCTGGGGCGGCGTCGACGGCGTCTGCCAGGTCGGGTACCAGGCGTTGAAGATCGTGTGGAGGTCGTTGTCGGGCGCCTTGTCGGACTGGAAGAGGGTGGCGCCGTCGACCGTGAAGGACACGTGGCTGCCCTTGCGCACGAACGCATAGTCGTGCAGCCCGGCCGCGGGGTCGAAGGAGAGCGGCGCCTTGCGCTGGGCCACCGGCACCTTGATGCCCCGCCGCCACACCGTGAGGATCACCTGGGGCGGCGTGGCCACGGGGATCTCGAAGTCCAGCTCGTCGCTGGAGTCCGTGGCGTAGTCGTGCTGGTAAAGGAAGAAGGCGCTGATCGAGCCGGGGCCCGCCGCCGCGCGCAGGCGCGCCGTGTAGGTGCCGTCCCCGGTGCGCCCGACGCTCTGCACCTCGCCGCCGTCCAGCGTGCCGGCGGGCAGCCGCAGCGACAGGCCGGCGGGGCCGAAGGACACGTTGGCGGGGACGAAGGCGCCCCGGCCCAGGGGGTGGCTCGTCACCCGCCAGGTCTTGGGGGTGGGTGTGTGGAAGGTCGACACCTGGGGGGCGGGGCTGGAGCCGCCGCAGGCGGCGAGGGTGAGGGGGAGGGTGGCCAGGGCCAGCAGGACGTGGCATGGCCGCATGCGTCCATCGTACGCTTGCCGTGATGCCCGACGACCTGCCGGATCCCGAGCCGGACGCCGAGCGCGGCGGCGGGGCCCTGGGGATCCGTGGGCCCGGCGGCCTCCTCCTCGACGAGCCGTTCCTCCTCGATCCCCGCGGCGCCGACCCCGGCGAGACGCTGGTGTGGCGCGGGCGGCTGCGCGACGACGACCATCGCGTCTGGCGGGCCAACGCCTCCCGGCCGCAGGACCTCGGCCTGCAGTGGGCGCCGTCGAAGGGCCCGGCCGGCCCGATCCCCGCCCTGTCCTCGTTGCGTCCCGTGACCGTCGAGGTGCGCGTCGAGCTGCCCGACCGGCGCGCGGCGACCCGGGAGATCCCGCGTGTGCTGCTGGCCGACGGCGTCCGCGTGCGCCGCTGGCGCGAGGGTGTCACCGGCACGCTGCTGCGGCCGGCCGACGAGCTTCCCACCGCGACGGTCGTGCTGGACGCGCGCGACCCCGATCCCCGGGTCCAGGCGGTCGCCGCGCTGGCGGGGGC
>CAZXNX010000293.1:0-3818 GCA_964642225.1 uncultured Solirubrobacteraceae bacterium
CCTTCAGCACCACCGTGAAGAAGCCGCTGCGCAACGCCCGCTACACCGCCACGACGGCCGCCGGGAGCGCCTCCGTCCTGGTGCGGGTCGCGCCCGCGCTGAAGTCCAAGACGAAGAAGACCCAGCGCGGCGCTAAGGTCACCCTCGCCGGCACGATCAGGCTGCCCACGCTGAAGAAGGCCGGCTCCCTGCGCGTCGAGCGCAAGGCGGGCAAGACGTACAGGAAGGTGAAGACCATCTCCTCCTTCGCCAAGGGCCGCTTCTCCCTGAAGACGGCCCAGAAGAAGGGCGCCACCACCTACCGCGTGCGCTTCGTCCCGAAGTCCGCCAAGACCTACACGGCCGCGGCGCTCACCATCAAGGTGAAGCGGCGCTAGCCGGCCATCCTGGACGTCCCGCACGGTTCTCCCGCTGAGCGGGACAAGCGTGCAGGACGTCTGTACGCGCCCGCTCGATGGCGCGACGTTGATGCACCGATGGCGCAGAGATGGCACGCCCCGCATCTTGTGAGGACACGCCGCCCGCCGCACCGTTTACCCGATGCCGGATGCCTCACCCCATGGGATCGTCTCCGCCATCGCCGCGGCACAGCACGGCGTCATCACGGGTGACCAGCTTCGCGATGCTGGCGTGGGTCGCTCCACGGTCTCCCGGTGGGCGGCGAGCGGACGGCTGAAGCTGCTGCACCGCGGCACCTATGCCGTCGGTCATGCGTCCCTCACGCGCGACGGGTGGTGGCACGCCGCGGTGCTGACGGCCGGCGCGGGGAGTCTGCTCACCTCGTACGCAGCCTGTTCCGTTTGGAGAGTGATGCCGACACACCACGGGCCGATCGACGTCGTCAGCGGCCTCCGGATGCGCCGGCCGCCACCATGGTTGCGGGTGCATCACACCACCGTCTCCGATCACGAGATCGCAGTCCGGCGCGGGCTGCCGGTCGTCTCACTGGAACGCGCGATCGTGGATCTCTCGGAGCACGGATCGGCCCACGAGGTGGCCAGTGCCCTGGACCAGGCCCTCCTCCTCAAGCTGCTTGACCGGCGCCGGATGAACGAGGCCGTCGAGCGGGCACACGGCCGTCATGGCCTCAGGATTCTGCTCCCGGCGATGGAGCGCCTGAGCGAGCACGGGGAGACATTCCTCTCCCGCACCGAGCGGCGTTTTCGAGATGGGTTGCTGGACGTGGGACTGCAGCGCCCGGAGATGAACGTCTACATCCGGCGTCGGAACGGGCGGCCGGCGCGCCCGGACCTGTACTGGCGTGAGGAACGGCTCATCGTCGAGATCGACGGGCCACAGCACGAGATGCCCTACCAGCGTGAACGCGATCGGATCCGCGATGCGTGGCTCACCGAGGCGGGTCACAGGGTGCTGCGGTTCCCGGTGGCCCAAGTCGATGGCCACTTCCACGCGGTCCTGGCCCGCTTGATCCACGAACTCAGGGCTGCGGGGACCGACGTGCTGCACGGTTCTCCCGCTGAGCGGGACAGACGTGCGTGACGTCGTGAGATCAGGCGGGTGCGGGGGCGTCGCCGGCCGGCGGCTCGGCGCCGGGGGGCGGCACGGTGCTGATGAGGCCCAGCTCCTTCAGCTGCTGGGCGTCGACACGGGCCGGGGCGCCGGTGAGCGGGTCGCCGCCGCTGGCGGTCTTGGGAAAGGCGATGACGTCGCGGATCGAGTCGCGGCCGGCCAGGAGGGCGACGATGCGGTCGATGCCCATGGCGATGCCGCCGTGCGGGGGCGCGCCGTACTGCAGCGCGTCGAGCAGGAAGCCGAAACGCTCCTGCGCCTCCTCCTCGCTGAGGCCGATCGCGTCGAACACCTGTCGCTGCACCTCGGGGGTCGAGATGCGGATGGAGCCGCCGCCGATCTCCACGCCGTCCAGGGCCAGGTCGTAGGCGCGCGACAGGAGGGCACCCGGGTCCGCGAAGGAGCCGTGGGGCGCGGTGAAGGGATGGTGCAGCGCGGTGAACCCGCCGCCCTCGAGCGGCTCGAACATGGGGAAGTCGACGACCCACACCGCGGCGTGCTCGTCGTCGGGGATGAGGCCGAACTTCTCGCCGAGGTGCAGGCGCAGCGCTCCCAGGACGGGCGCGGCGACGGCGGCCTGGTCGGCCACGAAGACGATGAGGTCCCCCACGACGGCGCCGAGGGCCGCGTTGGCGGCGAGCACCTTCTCCTCGCCGAGGAACTTGGCGATCGGCGAGCGCCAGGAGAACGCGTTGTCCGCGTCGGGCTCCTTCACGAACGCCCACGCGACGGCCTTGCCGCCGTGGCGCTGGGCGACCTCGTTGAGGCCGTCCAGGTCCGACCGCGCCAGCGTCTGCTGCCCGCAGTTGATGGCGCGCACGACACCGCCGCCGTCCAGGACGCTCTCGAAGACCTAGAAGACCGAGCCGCGCAGCGCCTGCGAGATGTCGCTGATCTCCAGGCCGAAGCGCACGTCGGGCTTGTCGGAGCCGTAGCGCAGCATCACGTCGGCGTAGGTCAGGCGCGGCCACGGCGCGGGCGCTACGGTGAAGTCGCCGACCGCGAACACCGCGGTCATCACCCGCTCCATCACGGCGATGACGTCGTCCTCCTCGACGAAGGACATCTCGAGGTCCAACTGGGTGAACTCGGGCTGGCGAAAGCCGCGCAGGTCCTCGTCCCGGAAGCAGCGGGCGATCTGGTAGTAGCGCTCCAGCCCGGCCATCATCAGGAGCTGCTTGAAGAGCTGGGGCGATTGCGGCAGCGCGTACCAGGCCCCGGGCTGCAGGCGCGACGGCACGAGGAAGTCGCGGGCGCCCTCGGGTGTGGCGTTGGTGAGGATCGGCGTCTCGACGTCCACGAAGTCCAGCGCGTCGAGCTCGCGGCGGATGGTGCGCACCACCTCGTGGCGCAGCAGCATCGTGTCGCGCATGCCCTCGCGGCGCAGATCGATGACCCGGTGCTTGAGCCGCAGCATCTCGTCGACCGGCGTGTCCTCGTCGACCGGGAAGGGCGGCGTGAGCGACTCGGCGAGCACCTCCATCGAGACCACCGACAGCTCGACGTCCCCGGTCGGCAGGTTCGGGTTGCGGTTGACCTCGTCGCGCAGGACGATCTCGCCGGCCACGCTGATGACGTGCTCGGAGCGCAGCCGCTCGGCGGCGGCGAACGCCTCGCCACTGAGATCGGGATGGAAGACGAGCTGCAGCAGGCCGGTGCGGTCGCGCAGATCGATGAAGATCAGCCCGCCGTGGTCACGACGGCGGTGGACCCAGCCCGAGACGCGGCGGGTCTGGCCGGCGTCGGCCGCGCGCGCGGCGCCCGCCCACGTGTCGCGGTAGCGGTTGGCTTCGGGCGGATGCATCGACGTGCTGCTCACAGACTTCCCATTCCTCGTTGCACGGCCGCGACGACGGCGTCGGCGGCCGGATCGACCTCGTGCTGCTCGCCGGAGTCCATGTCCTTCAGGACGGTCCCATCCTCGCGCACGATCACCACGAAGCGCGCCCCGACCCGCGCGGCGGCCTTGAGCTGCCCCTTCAGCGAGCGGCCCGCCAACTCCAGCTGCGCGTGGCGGCCGGCCTGCCGGGCGTGGGTGGCGATGGCGAAGGCGGTGGCGCGCTGGGCGTCGCCCTCGAAGGCGACGTAGAGATCGACCTGCGCGGCCCCGGGGGCGCGCTCGCCGGCGGCCAGCAGGATGCGCTCCACCCCGGCCGCCCAGCCGGCGCCGGGCGTGGCGGGCCCGCCGAGCTGCTCGATGAGGCCGTCGTAGCGGCCGCCGCCACCGACGGCGCTCTGCGCGCCGAGGGCGTCGCTGGTGAACTCGAAGACGGTGCGGGCGTAGTAGT
>CAZXNX010000294.1:0-3804 GCA_964642225.1 uncultured Solirubrobacteraceae bacterium
CGTTGGTCCCGTTCGCCCCGGGAGCGCCGGCCGCGCCGGCCGGTCCTGCGGCTCCGGGCGTGACGGCAGGGCCGGGCGCACCCGCCGGGCCGGGGGTGCCCACGGTGCCCACCTTGCTCGGCGTCTTCCCGTTGAGGATCGAGAAGATGTCCGTCTCGTCGAGCGTGCCCACCACGTTGGCGGCCTGCGGGCCCGCGCCCCAGATCGGCACCTCGGCGCCGGTGTGGGTCTGGGAGCCGCTGGTGGTCGCGCCCGCGCCCGTGTCCGACGTGCCGTACGACACGCGGATGGGCGCGTTGTCAACCGTGTTCAGCGTGGCGAAGGCCGACCCCGTCGCGGGGACCGCCGTGGCGTTGATGATCTGCGACGAGTGCGCGTGGTCGGCGGTCATGAGGATCAGCGTGTCGGGGTGCGAGGCCTGGAACTCCAGGGCGACGCCGATCGCATCGTCGAAGGCGACCGTCTCCCCGATCTGGCCGCACACGTCAGCGGCGTGATCGCGCTTGTCGATCGAGGCGCCCTCGACCTGCATCGTGAAGCCCTGCGGATCGTCGTCGAGGAGGTCGATGGCCTTCTTGGTCATCGCCGGCAGGGACGGCTCGTTCGTGGCCGAGCGCTGCGACTCGTCACAGCGGGTGGTGGCGCTGCCGCCCTGGGTGTTGATGTCGTTGAGGGCGCCGGGCGTCTGGCCGGTGGTCGGGTTGTTGGCGGTGATGAACGCCGAGGTGCGGGCGAACAGCGGCTTGTACTCGGTCGTCATGTTGCCGTTGCTGAACAGGCCGAGGACCTTGCCGCCCGACAGCGAGGTGATCGCGGCCAGCCCCGCCTTGTCGGTGGGCTGCTGCGTGTACCCGTTGGTGGTGGCGTAGTCGAGCACGTTCGTCGTGCCGCCCGCCAGCAGCGGCTGCTGGTAGCGGGCCTTGCCGCCGCCCAGGACGACGTCGAAGCCCTCGTCGACCTGCTGCTCGGCGATGGAGCCCAGGCCGCCGCTGGCCTTGGTCTCAGTGGGGCAGGTGGTGCGGGTGTCGTTGGGCCCCTGGCAGGCGCGCTGGGAGATGTGCGCGCTCGGCCCGGCCGGGGTGGCGTCGGTGATCTCGGCGGTGGACACGTTGCCCGTGGCCTTGCCGGCGTCACGGGCGATCTCCAGGTAGGTGCGGTACCCGGCGTTCGAGCCGGGGACGTTGTCGGCGGAGGAGGGCCCCTGCGACAGGCGGTTGTCCTGCGTGCGCCGGCCGGTCGACCACGCGGTCGCCGTCGGGGCGGAGTCCCCGGTGTAGTTGGGCAGGTAGTTCGGGCCGGGTCCGGCCTTCAGCACGTAGTGCAGCTGGCTGCCCCGGAAGGGGAGACGGTCCATGTTGAGGCGTCCCGCGGCGCCCTTGGCGTAGTAGCGCGCCAGGGTGACCTCGGCGTCGCCCATGCCATCGCCGACGAAGAGGATCACGTTCTTGGGCTTGGAGGGGTCGATCCTCCCGGACAGGGTGGCCGAGTATTCGTCGTCGGCGGACGACCCGACGGCGACGGCGGCGGAGGTGGTGGCGCCCGCGAGGGCGAGGACGGCGAGCGCGGCTACGGAACGTCTGCGCATCAGGACTCCTGGGATCGGGGTGGAACGGCAAGGTTCCGCCCGCGCCGCCGCCTCCATGTGACCGCGTGGTGAGGGGCCGGTGAAGATCCTGCGACCGGCCGGCGCGCCGGGGCTCAGCGGCCGGCGAGGGCGGACAGCGCCGGACCGCCCGCCAGGAGCCCGCGCAGCACCGCGCCGTCCACGGTGTCCAGGGCGACGATCGCGCGCACGACATCGCGCTCGCCGATGTCGGCCAGGCCGATCACCGGACGCCGGTCCGGAGGGAGGGCGTCATCGGCGAAGCGCGCCCGCAGCCGCCGCTCGATGCGCCGCAGGTCGCGCACGTAGTGGGGCGCGGCGCAGACGAGGAGCTTGGAGCCGGCCGGAGCGGAGGCGTCGTCCTGCAGGCCGACGGCGATGGCGGACTTCGTGCCCAGGACGGCCGGCCCGATCATCGTCTCGGCCGCCGGGTCACCGACGCACGACTGCGCGGCGCTCTGCGTCTCCCTCGTGATGAGGCTGGTGGCCGGCGCGGTGATCGCCAGCGCGCGGCGCAGGCCGGCGTCACCGCCCTCGACGACGCGCGGCCCGTGGCCGTCGATCACGGTGGCCGGCCCGATCCGCGTGGCGGTGCCGCGGCCGGTACCCACGTCCGGCGCGGCGTCGCCCACCACCAGCCGGGCGATCTCCCGGGCGGGCAATGGCGCGTCGAGCCCCGCGAGGGCGGCGAGGTTGACGTAGCCGATCCGCGACCGGGCGGGGGCGACGTCGGCGATGCGCGAGAGGGTGGCCGGCGCCACCGCCGCCGCGGGGTGGGCCTGGGCGGGGGTGAGCTGCCGGGCGACCGGCGTCGCGACGCCGGTGACGGGGGACGAGGTCGCACCCCCACAGGCGGTCAGGATGATGATGGCCGCCACGGCGGCCGGCGCGCACAGCAGGAGGCGAGGCACCCGGCGCATTGTGGGAGGCCGCCGGGCGCGGCGGGTGAAGGACCGGTGAAGGCCCGTCGGCGCTCAGGGCCGGGGGCGGAGCTCCAGGGGCTTCTTGATCGCCGGCACCTCGCCGGCGGGATTCGCCGGGAGCATGTTGGTGACCGCCGAGCTCGAGTCCGTGCACCCCGACGAGGTGAGGACCGACTGGGCGGTGAAGTTCTCGATGTTCCCGGCCGTGCCGACGTACGCGGTGTCGCCCGCGCCGGGTGGCGACTGCAACAGCACGGCGATGTTCGTCGGGTAGACGCCGGCGGTCATGTACGCCTGGCCGTCGCACCCCTGGCCCTTGAAGTAGAGCACCGGCGGCTGGACGGGCAGCGGATAGCTCCCGCCGGGGGTGGAGTCGTAGAGGAAGCTGGCGCCCTGGTCGTTGGTCACCACCATGAAGCTGCTGAACAGCCCGCCGTAGGTCCCGACCCGGCGGCCCAGCGCGTCGTACACGTCGAAGCCGCCGGCGCGTCCCCGGGCTCCCGGATCGCCCGCCGCGCCGGGGGCCCCGGTCGCGCCCTGCGGCCCGGTCGCGCCCTTGGCCTTCAGCGATGTGCGGGCCTTCTTGTCGATCTTGGCCAGCGTCACCGAGCCGTTGGCGAGCTGCTTGGCGGTGATCGACCCGGCCTTGATCGTCTTGCCGTCGATGAGCTTCGCGGCGTAGGCGGGGCCGCCCAGCGCGACGAACAGCGCGAGCGCCGCCACCACCAGGGCGGCGGTGGAGATCCGGGAGCGGGTGTGGGGTGGGGTGCGCATCAGCCGACGGGGAGGATGGTCAGGGGCTTCTGCACCGTGGGCACGGTGCCGCCCGCGTCCACGGGCACGACGTTGGAGGCGCTGGTGCTGGAGTTGGTGCACCCGCCCGCCGTGAGCCGGGACGGCGAGGTGAACGTCACCGGCGTCCGGGCGCGCGGGACGAAGACGGCGCTGCCGGGGTTCGGGGGCGAGGCGACGATGGCGGCGAGCTGGAGCGGGGTCTGGAGCGACGCGTAACCCTGGCCCCCGCACCCGGAGGTCTTGTAGTACACGGTGCTCGACCCCAGCGGCGAGGGGTTGTTCGAGGCCGGCGAGTTGTCGTAGGCGAGCAGCGCGCCGGAGTCGAGCTCCACCAGCAGCAGGGTCGAGTAGAAGCCCCCGAAGCGCCCGATGCGGCGGTGCTGGGCGTCCTGCACGTCGAGCCCGCCGGTAGCGCCGGTGGCGCCCGCGGGGCCCTTGGCGCCGGCGCTCCCGGCCGGGCCGGCCGGGCCGGTGGCGCCACGC
>CAZXNX010000295.1:0-3804 GCA_964642225.1 uncultured Solirubrobacteraceae bacterium
GGTTCACGCGGCGGCGGTCCGCCTCGCCGGCGGGCGGGGCCGGGGGGAGGTCGGTCAGCGCGGCCAGCAGCCGCGGGCCCAGGTCGGGCGCCGACAGAGCGCCGAGCTCGGTGAGCCCGACCGTCCGCTGCAGCCGTTCTGCGTCGAAGGCCGGGTCGGCGGGGAACAGGCGGTCGGTGCCGCGCACGCGGCGCAGCGGGGCGCCGAGGGTGACGGCGTCCTCCAGGCCGCTCGAGAGGAAGGCCCGCAGCTCCGCCACGATGGGCAGCCCGAGGTCCTCGCCGAGCACGACGAGCCGCGTGACCTGCGGGTTGAACAGGAGGTTGCAGAACATCGCGTACATCCCGTCCCCGTAGAGGTTGGCGACCACGGCGACCCGGCTGGAGGCAGGGTCCAGAATGGCGGGGGAGATGGCGTCGAGCTTGCGCCGCACCGCGCGCAGCGGCGACCACAGCGTGACGAGGCCGACGTCCCCGGCCGGGTTGACGGTGTGCAGGCGGTCGCCGTGGTGGAGGGGGACGAACGTCAGGCCGGGCAGGGGGCGCCTCCACGGCAGCTCATGGCCATCGGCGCAGCTTAGACGCCGTCGCGGGGCACCGGCCGTGCGCGGCGGCCGGGTGATAGTCCGAAAAGCGGAGTGTGGGTTTGGCGCCGGTATGAGTCGGCGGACAACCGCCACAAGGCACGCGTGGGTGTGCGATTCTGGGCGCATGAAAACTCTGTTCGCCGTTCTCGCCTCGGCCGCCACGATCGGACTCGTGGCCGCGCCGTCGGCGCTCGCCTCGGGCTCCACCGCCCACGCCGCGGGCGTCTGTCCCCAGTTCCGCGTCATGCACAATGACCGCATCGGGAAGATCAGCTTCCCGGCCGGCCCGTACAACATGGTCACCAGCCTCCTGAGCTGCGCGGAGTCCACGAAGCTGTTCCAGAACTTCCTGGACCGGCCGTCGGGCAACCTGCCCAAGCCGTGGAAGCTCTCGCTGCTCTCCGGTGGCCGCCGCCGCTTCACCAAGGTCGGCACCAAGGTCGACTTCCAGGCCACGCCGGCGAGCGAGCCCGCGCCGCCCACGCCCGGCAAGCCCGTCCTGTGCGCCGGCACCTTCCGGGTGCTGCACAACGACCAGGTCGGCAAGATGAAGCTGCCGGCCGGTCGCTACTCGATCACCGTGCTGAACTCGTCGACGATGACGTGCGCCACCGCGTCGTACGACTTCAAGTACTTCCTCGACACGGACTACACCGGCAACCTGCCCTCGCCGTGGACGACGAACGTCGCCACCAAGACGTTCTACCGCGGCAGCAAGGACGTCGGCTTCTCGGTCAAGCGCGTCGGCGCCTAGACCCACCGCATCGCCCGGGAGCGTCGCGCCACACGGCGCGGCGCTCCCGCCCGGCGTGGTCGCCGCACGGAGGGGGCGGGATTCGAACCCGCGATCCGGTGACCCGGACTCCGGTTTTCAAGACCGGTGCATTCAACCGCTCTGCCACCCCTCCTGGGGCCGGTCAACGGTAGCGGCCCGGATTGACACGAGCAGTTGCGCTCCGTGATCCATGGTGGGCACCGCATCGCCGCAGCCCCGAGTTGCGTTGCGCGGTCGCTTGGCGCGCGCGCGTTCGTCTGTCAAGCTGCGCGCGGGAGCGGCAAGGCGCACGTCGGCGCCGACCCGGGGTCAACCTGCCGTTCGACGTGCGACCCCCCATGCCCACAGACCGCCCACCCACGGACGAGCCATCGCGCTCGTCGTCACCCGCCGCCGCCCCCGATGTCCGCGACTGGACGGGGCACGTCATCGTCTGCGGCCTGCACGGCGTGGCCCTGCGCACCGTGGAGCAGCTCTTCCTGGCCGGCATCCCCGTGGTGGTGGTCGACGAGGACCCCGACCCGCGGCTCGTCGGGGTGGTCGAGGGGTGGAGCATCCCGTACATCGCCCGGGCCGCCCACCTCAGCGACCCGCTCCTGGCGGCCGGGCTGCGCGGGGCGACCGCGGTCATCTGCGCCGAGAGCTCGGACCTGATCACGCTGGAGACCGCGCTGCTCGTGCGCGACCTGCGGCCCGACGTGCGCGTGGTCGTGCACCTGGACAACCCGGCGGTGGGCCGGGCGGTGGAGGGCATCACCGGCGCGGGCAGCGTGCTCGATGTGGCGGGGCTGTTCGCCCCGTCGGTCGTCGACGCGTGCCTGGGCCGGACCGCCCACGACCTGGAGCTGGGCGGCCAGCACTTCGTCGTCGACGAGGTGGCCGTGACCGAGGCGGGGACGCTTCGCGAGCGCTTCGGCGACCTCGCCCCGATCGGCGTGCTGGCCGGGCCGCAGGAGGAGCTCACCGCCTGCCCGGGGCGCGACCACCCGGTGCAGCCGGGCGACCACGTGACGATGCTCGGCACGCCCGCCGAGTTCGCCCACGCCGGCCTGTCGACCGCCGAGCCCCGCATGGACCTCGCCTCGCGCCACCGCCGGGGGGTGCGCCGCGTGGGCGGGGCGCTGCGGGACATCGCCGACTACTTCGACGGCGCGGTGCGCGGGAGCCTGTACGCCGGGCTGGTGATCTTCGTGATCTCCACCATCATCTTGCGCGCGTACTACGTGACCGAGGGCGGCGGCCACATGACGGTGCTGGAGTCCATGTACTTCACGATCGAGACGGCGGCCACGGTCGGCTTCGGGGACTTCTCCTTCGCCAACCAGACGCCCCAGATGCAGTTCTTCGCGATCCTGCTCATCATCGCCGGAACGACGTTCGTGAGCCTGCTCTTCGCCTTCGTCACGAACGCGCTGGTCAGCCGCCGCATCGAGGCCTCCCTCGGCCGCGCACGGGTGCGCGGCACGGCGGGCCACGTGATCCTCATCGGCCTCGGCTCGGTCGGGATGCGGGTGCTGGAGGGACTGCACGAGCGCGGTTGCGAGGTGGTGGTCATCGAGCGGGACGAGGACAATCGCTACGCCAGCCAGGCGCGGCTCCTGGGCGTGCGCGTGATCGTCGGCGACGCGACGCTGCGCCGTACGCTCGACGCCGCCAACCTGTCGACGGCGTCGGCCGTGGCGGTGCTCACCTCCGACGACATGACGAACATCGAGACGGGCCTGGCCATCCGCGACGGGCTGGCCGGGCGCTGGGAGGAGGTCCCGGTCATCCTGCGCGTCTTCGACCGCTCGCTCGGACATCGCCTCGAGGAGACGTTCGCCTTCCGCCACGTCTGGTCCACCGCGGCGATCGCCGCGCCGTGGTTCGTCGGGGCGGCGATCGGCATGGGCGTGCTGGCCACCTTCTACGTCGGGCGCCAGCCGTTCCTCGTCGCCCGCCTGACGGTGCGCGAGGGCGGCGGGCTCGTCGGGGTCCGGATGATCAACCTCGCCGCCAACGTGCGCGTCGTCGCGCTCGACCGCGGCGCCTCCGGTGACCACCTGGAGCACCCGCCCCGGCGCGACACCCGCTTCGCCGTCGGCGACCGGGCCTACCTGGCCGGGCCCTACGACGAGCTCATGCAGGTGCTGCGCCAGGACCAGGCCGCGGCCTGAGCGGCGGCCCTACCGCTTCAGCGTGACCTTCCTGCTCACCGCGGTGCCGCCCTTCGGGGTGAGGGTGAGCGTGGCGGCAAGCTTGCGCGTCTTCTTGAGCGCCTTGCGGGCCGCGGAGGTCAGCGTGATCTTCAGCGTCGCCTTCTTGCCGGCGGCGATGGAGTAGGAGGCCTTGCCGTACGACACCGGCTTCTTCGCGGCCGCCGTCGCCCGCCCGCCGGCGCCCCGCGCCAGCACCTGGGCCGCGCCGGCGCACTTCTCGTTGGCCGCGCAGCGCAGGGCGAAGG
>CAZXNX010000296.1:0-3803 GCA_964642225.1 uncultured Solirubrobacteraceae bacterium
CCTACGCCGTGCGCACGACCCGCGCGCCGTGGCGGGGTGCCAGGACGATCCCGCGCCGCACGACCGCCTCGTCGCGGCGCATCGCCGGCGCCAGCGTGACGGACGTGAGGACCTCGCGCAGGACGGCCTGCATCTCCATCGTCGCGAAGCTCGCGCCCAGGCACCTGCGGGTGCCCCCGCCGAACGGCATCCACGCGTAGGTGTCGGGCTGGCGGTCCAGGAACCGCTCGGGGAGAAACTCCCGGGCGCGCGGGTAGAGGCGTTCGTCGAAGTGCAGCAGCACCGCCGAGGGCGAGAGCTCCACGCCGGCCGGGAGCAGCCGGCCGTCCAGCGCCCAGGGCTTCGTCACGATCCGCCCGACGGCCGGGATGATCGGGCGGGTGCGCAGGGTCTCGCGCACCACCGCCTGGAGCCAGCGGTCCGATCCGTCGAGGGCGTCCTGCCGGGTGGAGGCCAGTGCCGATGGGTGCCGCAGCAGGCGCTCGAATGCCCAGGCCAGCGACGTCGCCGTCGTCTCGTGTCCCGCGAGCAGGAGGGTGACGAGCTCGTCGCGGACCTCCTCGTCGGTGAGGGGCGTGCCGTCCTCGTCGGTCGCCGCCAGAAGCATGGCCAGCACGTCGCCGTGGTGGGCGTCCCGGTCGGCCCGGCGCCGGGCGATCTCGGCGTAGAGGGCCGTGTCGAGCGCCGCGATGCGCTCGGCGAAGGCGCGGCCGCGACGGCGCTCCGGCGACCACCGGCCCGTGACGGCGGCCGCGAGCAGCCGGCCGGGGGAGACCCACAGCGGCGCGAGCGTGGCTCGCGCCAGGGCGGTGAAGTGCCGGCGCCGCGCGTCGTCCTCGATCCCGAGCACCGCGCGCAGGATCACCTCGAGGGTGATCTCCTGCATGGAGGCCAGCAGGGAGAACGGCCGGCCCACCGGCCACCCGGCGACCACCCGGCGCGTGGCCTCCACCACGATCTCCTCGTAGTGGGCCACATTGCGCCCGTGGAACGGCGGCAGCAGCAACCGGCGCTGGCGCAGGTGCTCGGGGCCGTCGAGCACGAGCACGGAGCGGTCACCGACGAGCGGGGCCAGGAAGCGGTTGGACTCGCCGGCTCGCAGCACGTCGGGCGGACCGGTGAACACCTCACGCAGCAGCCGCGGGTCGCTGACCACGACGCTGGGCCCGCCGAAGAGTAGGCGCATGGTGAACGCCGGGCCGTACCGGTGCCGGCAGGCCCGCAGGAACAGCTCGGCGGGGCCGAGGAGCAGCAGCGACTGCACCACCCGGGGCAGCGCCGGTCCCGGGGGCAGCGAGGTCCGGGCGTGCGGGGCGGCTGCCGCGCTCACAGCCGGGAGGCGTGCTCCTCGACCAGACGCCGCTGCACGTCGGTGAGCTGCGGCAGCGGCAGGTCGTCAAGCAGGCGGGCGGCCGCCTGGTCCAGGGTCAGGCCGGCGCCGGTCAGCGTGCTGCCGATCAGGGGCGGCACGTCGCTCCCGCACAGCCCGGTGGTGCAGTCGTCGGCCATCACCAGATGGTAGACAGCGCCGCCGGCCCGCTAGATGTTCTCCATCACCTCGTTGGCCCGCGACCACTGGTCGGGCGGGACGACGAGGTAGATGTCGCCGCGGCCGAAGCGGTCCAGGGGATGGTCGGCCGCGCAGCTGGCGTCGATCCCCATGGCGCGCAGCTGGTCGCGCCAGGCCACCGCGGTGCGCTGCTCCTCGAACGTGCCGACCGTCTCCCAGCCGTCCAGGCGCGGGTCGCCGACGGCCACGTCGGGCTCCTTGTCGCCGCCGCCGCGCAGGAATCGGGGTACGCGCATGGGCCGAGGGTACGCCAGCGGCGCGCGCACGTCACCTGCTCGGACCGATCCGGTCACTAGCCTCCGGCGGCAGTGTCCGGCATCGGCGTGCTCCGCGAAGGACCCCTCCACGCGGCGATCAAGACCGCGCTGGCGCAGCCGGGCGATCGCCTCGAGGTGCCGGTGCAGCGGTTCGTGATCGACATCGTGCGGGCCGACGGCGAGTTGGTGGAGATCCAGACGGGCGGCTTCGGCCCGCTCGGCCCCAAGCTCGATGCCCTGCTGGACGAGCACCGCATGCGCATCGTGTACCCGGTGGCGGCCGAGCGGCGGATCGTGCGCCTGGACGAGGACGGGCAGGTCCTGTCCGCCCGGCGCAGCCCGCGCCGCGCCACCGCCGCCGACCTGTTCGACAAGCTCGTGACGTTCCCGTCGCTGCTCGCCCACCCGCACCTCGTCATCGAGGTGCTGCTCTCGCGGGAGGACCACATCCGCGGCGCCGCGCCCGTCACGACCCGGCGCCGCACAAAGGACCGCGGGGAGCGCCGGCTGGTGGAGGTGCTCGACCGTGTCGTGCTCACCGAGCCGGTGGACGCGCTGGCCACGATCCCGCCGCTCCCCGACGAGTTCAGCACCCGCGACCTGCGCGCCCTCGTGGGCTGCGGGACCGTCCTGGCCCAGCGGATCGTCTACTGCCTGCGCGCCATGGAGCTGGTGGAGTCCGCGGGCCGCGACGGACGCACCCCGCTGTACCGTTCGCTCCATGAACGCGACCGCATCGCCCCGTGACCATGACGTCGTCGTCTTCGGCGCGACCGGATTCGTCGGCAAGCTGACCGCCCTGCACCTGGCCGAGCACGCGCCGGCCGGGACGAAGATCGCGCTTGCCGGCCGCTCGAAGGCCAAGCTCGAGCGCACGCGCACCGAGCTGGGGGCCGTCGCCGCCGACTGGCCCCTGATCGTCGCCGACAGCCACGACGAGGCCGCCATCGGCGCCCTGGCGCGGTCGACCCGCGTGGTCGCCACCACCGTCGGGCCCTACGACCGGTACGGCTTGCCGCTCGTCGAGGCGTGCGCCGCGGCGGGCACGCACTACGCCGACCTCACCGGCGAGGTGCTCTTCATGCGCAAGTCGATCGACGTGGCCGACGCCGCGGCGAAGGCCAGCGGCGCCCGCATCGTCCACACGTGCGGCTTCGACTCGATCCCCTCCGACCTGTCGGTCTTCCTTCTGCACGAGCACGCGGCCGCCACCGGGCAGGGCGAGCTGGAAGACACGACGTTCGTCGTCAGGTCGATGCGCGGCGGGGCCAGCGGCGGCACGATCGACTCGATGCGCGGCCAGCTCGACGAGGCCCGCGCCGACAAGGCCAGCCGCAAGGTGATGCTCGATCCCTATTCCCTCAGCCCGGACCGCGCCAGCGAGCCGGACCTGGGCAACGAGCGCGACCCGATGGGCGTCGTCCACGACGACGAGCTGGGCGGCTGGCTGGCCCCGTTCGTGATGGGGACCGTCAACACCCGCGTCGTGCGGCGCAGCAACGCGCTGCTCGGCCATGCCTACGGACGGAAGCTGCGCTACCGCGAGCTGATGCTCGGCGGCGGGCTGCCGCTCGGGCCGGTCAAGGCCGCGGCCATCGCCGGCGGCGTGGGCGGGCTGGTCGCCGGCCTGTCCTTTGGCCCGACCCGCAAGGTGCTCGACCGGGTGCTGCCCGACCCGGGGGAGGGGCCGAGCGAGGAGGCACGCGAGAAGGGCTACTTCCGCATCGACGTGCACACCCGTACGAGCACCGGCGCGCGCCTGGTCTGCCGCATCACCGCCTCCGGAGACCCGGGCTACAAGGCGACCGGCGTGATGCTCGGACAGGCCGCCCTGGCCCTGGCCCTGGACGAGGACCGGCTGCCCGACACCGCCGGCGTGCTCACCCCCAGCACCGGCATCGGCTCGGTGCTGGTCGAGCGCCTGCGCGCGGCGGGCCACGCCTACGACGTGGCCGCGCTCTGACGCAGGGTCACCG
>CAZXNX010000297.1:0-3800 GCA_964642225.1 uncultured Solirubrobacteraceae bacterium
GCGGAGCGCATCGCCGCGGCCGGCGCCGCGACCGGCGCGCAGGTGGCCGTCGCCTTCGACGTCGACGACCTCGACGGGGTGCCCGCGTTCGTCGGGCAGGTCGAGGAAGCCCTCGGCGGGCCGCTCGACGTGCTGGTGACGAACACCGGCGGCCCACCCGCCGGGCCCGACGCGCTGGCCTTCCCGCGCGAGGAGTGGGTGCAGGCGCACCGCTCGCTCGTGCTCGCTCCCATGGCCTTCGTCGAGCACGTCGTCCCGGGCATGCGCGAGCGCGGCTGGGGCCGCGTGGTCAACATCGTCTCGACGGCCGCCCGCGAGCCCAATCCGTCGCTCATGCTCTCCAACGCCCACCGGGCGGCGATCCTCGCCGCCTTCAAGACGATCTCCGACCAGGTCGCGGCCGACGGCGTGACGCTCAACAGCGTGCTGCCCGGCCTCATCGGCACCGACCGGCTCGGCGCCCTGCTCGGCTCCCCGGAACAGATCGCCCAGGCGGCCAAGGCGGTCGTCCCCACCGGCCGGGTCGGCACCCCCGAGGAGTTCGCCGCCGTGGTGGCGTTCCTCTGCTCCGCGCCGGCCAGCTACGTCACCGGCACCGCCCTGGCGGTCGACGGCGGCCGCAGCCGCGCCGTCTGAGCGCCCAAGCGCTCAGCGGCGGCGCGTGTGCAGCGTGTCCGTGTGGCTCACCGCATGCCCGTGCGCGGGCGTGAACGTCGTCGTCACCGTCACCGCGCGGGAGCGCTCGGTGACGTAGCGCCGCGCCCAGCCCGACATGTGACAGCTCACGGTGCGCGTCTGCGCGCTGCGCACCGCCTCCTCGACCAGGCACACCCGGAGCGTCGACGATCCCTTGCGCACGGTGGAGCGCTGGCGGATCGTCCCCGCGCCGGAGACCCTCACCGTCGCCGACACCGAGCGCGAGCTGACCCGCGGGTTGGTGACGGTGACCTTGACCGGTGCCACCGGCTTGGCGGGGGTGGTCGTCGTCGGAGTGGTGGTCGTGATCGTCGGGGTGGTGGTCGTGGTGACCGGGGGCGGCTCGACGGGCGGCGGATGCAGGTCGACGGTGAGCCACCGCGGATCGGTGCGCCGCGCCGCGAGGAAGGCGAGTGCGTCGGCGACCCCGCCGTCGATCTCGTCCATCGTCACCTCCCGGCGCGGGTCGCGCTCCTGGTCCGGCCGCAGCAGCGTGGCCGTCCTGATGGCGAGCGACGGCAGATCCAGCTCGGCCACCGTGGTCTTCACCGCCTCGATCGCCTGGAGGTACCGGGCCTCGCAGACCGCGTCGGCCAGACAGCGGTCGAACAGCAGGCCGCCGGTGCCGCCGGGCGGCAGCGAGACCCACCACGTGGAGTCCGCACCCCACGGCAGCATCTCGAAGCGCCCGCTCGCATCGCTGTGCAGGAAGTAGTTGTTGGGCGAGGCGGGGCTGGCGAAGGGGTTGGCCGCGTACCCGTCCCACTGGCCGGCGTAGCGCTCCACCGCCCACATGCGGGTCATCTCGTCGAGGTCCGCCAGGGGACTCACGCGCGCGTCCCAGCCGGTGGGGTCCTGGGCGGCGCCGACCAGCGCCTCGAGGTCGGAGCGATCGTCCGGGTTGCCCTCGTCCACCTCGAACGCGTTCACGGACTCGGGGCGCATGTCCGTCCCGTAGGCCCCTTCGTACAGGTGCCCGGTGCTGGAGCGCCAGCGCTGCAACATCACGTCGTCGACGGTCTCGAGGGAGAGGTAGACCCCGAACGGGGCGCCGTCGACCGTGACGAACGAGAAGCCGGTGCGCGCTGCCGGCACGCCCATGGCCCGCGCCAGCGCGTAGAACAGCGTCTCGTGAAGCATCGACGGGTCTTGGACCATGTTGTTGAGCGTCAGGCTCTTCAGCCCGAGGAACCGCTGGCCGGCGACGGAGAAGTTGAACTTGATCTTGAAGGCGGCCTTCTGGTCGAGCGTGCGCATCGTGGCGTTGCCCTTGAGCCGGACGCCGACGTCATAGGGGCCGTACGTGTGGTCCGCCGTGTGCAGCGTGAACGTGCCCGGCGCGTACGCCGTGGGCACGAGGGCCAGCGCCGCCCGCGAGGCGTCGGGCAGGTGCAGGTCGACGTTCGTCACGGCGCCCGGGTCGAGCACCGCGGCGAGCTGGTCCGCGGGCGGGGGGCCGGCGGCGACGTTGGCCGCGTCCCGGGTCGCCTGCGTGCCCTGCCACGTCCCGGTGCCGTCAGGCAGCCGGCCCCAGGTGGCCGCGCCGGCGGGCAGCGTGGGCACGACCTCCTCGTCGGCCAGGACGCCGGCCCCGTCGGCCAGGCGGATCGTGTCCGCGCCGCACGACACGCCGAACGGGAACCCGCCGGCCGACTTCTCGAAGGAGCGCGTGCCGTGGGCGGGAATGGTGGTCCCGGCGGCGATCAGCAGGCGGTGGTCGGGGCGCGTCCCGGTGATCGGATCGTCCGTGAGCAGCCATCCCGACAGGTCGACGGCCGTGTCGGACGTGTTGGCCAGCTCGATCCAGTCGACCCCCTCGCAGTTGATCTCGTTGAGGGTGACCGCGGCGTGGGCCCCCGCGGCCAGGCCGGCGGTGAGGAGGAGGCTGAGCGCCGCGCAGGCAAGCGCCCGGGGAAGCATGCTGATCTTGCGCATCTGCCCCTGAAACACGGGTTGTCCGGCGGAAGTTGCGACGTGCCCGGGAGGCCCCGGGCGGTCCGGGCCCCTGGGGGGCTCGGACCCGCGCGACGCGGCGGCTAGGCCACCGTCAGCGTGTTGACGCCCTCGGGATTGGGCGTGCGCTTGGAGACCTCGGCGTAGTCGTACGCCGTGCCGGGCTTGGAGCCCATCTTGCCGAAGCCGAATCCGGCGCCCTCCAGGAGCTTCACCGCGGTCATGATGTTCACGAACTTGAACTCCATGTACGCACGGTCGTTGCCGAGCTTGCCGAGCGACTGCAGCGCCAGCGCGCGGTGGACCGCCTCCACGCCCATGATCTCCGCGGCGTAGCGGGCCTGCTTGGGCATCTTCCCCGTCCGCGCGAACACCGAGGTGCCGAGCAGGTAGGCGTTGACGAAGATCTGATCGCCCGTGACGAGGGTGTTGAGCAGGTTCTCCTTGCTCGCGAACACCTCATCGGGGACGTAGATCGTCGTGGTGAGCGGCTTGGCCCCGAGCGCGCCGGTGAGCGCCTCGTAGTGGATGAGCTCCTCGCGCGCCGCCGCCTGGATGTTGAGCTTCGTGACCGCATCGAGCTCGACCTTCTCGGGGCCGACCGTGTTGACGATCGTCGCCAGCACCTCGGCGGTCGCGGCGATGTTGAGGATGTTCTGCACCGAGTTGTCGCCGGTGGCCCAGTTGGTCTTCGCGCCGCTGGCGAGCTGCGGGAGGATGCCCAGGAGCCCCATGCTCCCCAGCGTCGCGCTGCTGCCGGCGATGAACCTGCGGCGGGTCGCCGCGCTCTTGTCGGCGTGCTGGCGATCGATCGCGCCGTACACCATGTCGAGGGTGTCGCTCTGCGCCTGCTGATCTTGATGCGGCATGGTGCCGCTCCTTCCGGGTTGCATGGACCGTGTCGGCGTGTTGCGCCCGCCGGCCGGAAGGTGGATCAGGGGATGGCGCGCCGCCGGGGAACCCGGCGCGCGGGCGGTCAGCCGCCGAGCGGGACGGCCAGCCAGTCCAGGATGCGCTCGTTGCGCACCTGCGGGGCCATCGGCTCGCAGTGGTACTGCGCGCCCTCGGCGGAGGTGAAGCGGGTGATGGTGCGCCCGCGCGCCCGCAGCCCGTCGTAGACGAGCTGGGCCTCGCCCGGCCAGAACTGCTCG
>CAZXNX010000298.1:0-3796 GCA_964642225.1 uncultured Solirubrobacteraceae bacterium
CGGGGGATGATCGACACCTTGCGCACGGGGTCGGCGCCCGGGGTGAGCATGCCGTCGATGGCGTGGCCGGCCTCGTTGTAGGCGGTGCGCTCGCGGTCGGAGTCGGCCATCACGATCTTGCGCTCGGCGCCGAGGATGACCTTCTCCAGGGCGTCGGTGATGTCGGACTCGCCGATGCGCTCGTGGTTGCGCCGGGCGGCCAGCAGCGCCGCCTCGTTGCAGAGGTTGGCCAGGTCCGCGCCGACCATGCCGGGGGTGGTGGCGGCGATCTGCTCGAGGTCGACGTCCTCGCCCAGCGGCTTGCCGCGGGTGTGGACCTCCAGGATGCGCCGGCGGCCCTCCTTGTCGGGCGGCTGCACGGCGACGCGGCGGTCGAAGCGGCCAGGCCGCAGGAGCGCGGCGTCGAGAATCTCGGGCCGGTTGGTGGCGGCCAGGACGATCACGCCGGCGCCCGCCTCGAAGCCGTCCATCTCGGTGAGGATCTGGTTGAGCGTCTGCTCGCGCTCGTCGTGGCCGCCGCTGAAGCCGGAGCCGGAGGTGCGCGAGCGGCCGATCGCGTCCATCTCGTCGATGAAGATGATCGCGGGGGCCGCCTCCTTGGCCTGCTTGAAGAGGTCGCGCACGCGGCTGGCGCCGACGCCGACGATCGCCTCGACGAACTCCGAGGCGGAGATGGAGAAGAAGGGGACGTTGGCCTCCCCCGCCACCGCGCGGGCCAGCAGCGTCTTGCCGGTGCCGGGCATGCCGGAGAGCAGCACGCCGCGCGGGATGCGGGCGCCGAGGCGGGCGAACCGCTCGGGCTCCTTGAGGAAGTCGACGATCTCCGTCAGCTCCTCCTTGGCCTCGTCGATGCCGGCCACGTCGGCGAAGCTGACGCGCATGTCGCCCGTCTCGGAGCGGCGGGCCTGCGAGCGCCCGAAGTTGCCCATGATGCCGCCGGGGCCGCCGCCCCCGCCCGCGGCGCGGCGCATGAGCAGGACGAAGAGCAGGACGAGCAGGATGGTGGGGCCGAAGCCGAGCAGCAGCTGGGTGAGGAAGCCGGGGCCGGTGTCGGGCGGCTTGGCGTTGACCTCGACGTTGTTCTCCTGCAGCAGCGCATCGAGCGTCTTCTCGTCGGCGAAGGCGGGCACCTCGGTCTTGAACCGGGTGATCTTTTTGGCCTTGCCGTCGACGGTGACCGTCACCTCCTTCTCGAAGTCGCCCTGGATGGCGAGCTGCTGGGAGGAGATGTCCTTGACGTTGCCGTTCTTGACCTCGGTGACGAAGGTCGGGCTGTAGGGGACGCGGTCACGCGAGGCGCCCTTGGGCACCAGCAGCTGCGAGAGCACGATGTTCAGCACCAGCGCGATGGCGATGACCACCACGATGCGCGACCAGCGCAGCGGGGACTTGCCGTCGCCGCCGGCCGGCGTGCCGCCGCGGGGCGGGTTGGGCGCGCCGCGCCCGTCAGGGGCCGGATCGACCTTCCAGCCGGGGTGCTCGGGGCCGGGATTCTTCGGCGTGGAGCGGCCCGGCAACGAGGGCCGGGGCGGGGTGCTGCGCGGCTTGGCGGGGTTCTCCGGCATGGGTCAGTGAACGAGCGAGGCGATGTCGTTCATGAACCCAGGGTACGAAACCGCCGCCGCCTCCATTCCCACCACGGTCACGCCGTCGCGTGAGGCGAGGCCCGCGACGGCCCCCAGCATGGCCAGCCGGTGGTCGCCGTGGGAGCCGATCGTGCCGCCCCGCAGGCCGCCCGTGCCCTGCACGACGAAGCCGTCGTCGGTGGCCTCGATCTCGGCGCCCAGGCCACGCAGGCCCTCCACGACGGTGCCGATGCGGTCGGACTCCTTGACCTTCAGCTCGGCGGCGCCGGTCACCACGGTCTCGCCTTCGGCGAAGCAGCCCAGGAGCGCCACCAGCGGCAGCTCGTCGATGGCCAGCGGGACCTCCTCGGCGCTCACGACGGTGCCGGTGAGCGGCCCGTAGGCCACGTCCAGCTCGGCGATCGGGTCGTCGGAGGGGAAGCGCTCCTCCCCCGGCTCCGGCGGGTCCTCCAGGTCGCCCAGGACGATGCCGCCCATCCGCTGCAGGATCCGCAGGAAGCCCACGCGGGTCCAGTTGACGCCGCAGTCCTGGACCAGCAGGCGCGAGCCGGGCACGAGCACCGCCGCGGTGATGGCGAAGGCGGCCGACGACGGATCGCCGGGCACGCGCAGGTCCTCCAGGACGAGCTCGTCGAGCTCCCCCACCGAGACCCTGGTCCCGTCGCGGCGCACGTCGGCGCCGGCGCGGGTGAGCATGCGCTCGGTGTGGTCGCGGCTGGCCTGCGGCTCGGTGACGGTGGTGACGCCGTCGGCGGCCAGGCCGGCGAGCAGCACGCACGACTTCACCTGCGCGCTGGCGACCGGGAGGACGTAGTCGATGGCCGACAGGCGGGTGCCCTCGACGGTGAACGGCGGCAGCCGCCCGTCGGTGGCGGTGATCCGCGCCCCCATCTCGCGCAGCGGCTCGGCGATGCGGTCGACCGGGCGCCGGCGGATCGAGTCGTCGCCGTCGAGGACGAAGCTGCGTCCCTCCTGGGCGGCCAGCCAGCCGGGCATGAGCCGCATGAGCGTGCCGGCGTTGCCGACGTCGATCGGCCCGGGCGGCTCGTGGGCGTTGCGCAGCCCCGTGCCGCGGATGACCTTCTCGTCGGGGCGGTGCTCGACCAGCGCGCCGACCGCGGCGACCGCGGCGAGCGTGGAGTTGGTGTCGGCCGCGTCGAGGTAGTTGCGCACCACCACGGGCTCGGAGGCCATGGCGGCCAGCAGCGCGGCGCGGTGCGACACCGACTTGTCGGGCGGCGGCACCAGCGTGCCCCGCAGGCGCCCGGCGGGATCGAAGCGGACGTCGCTCATGAAAGGGTCACCTTGAAGCCGAGGGGCTCGAGCAGCGCGGCGGCGCGCTCGGCCTCGCCCGTGTCGACCCACAGGCCGACGACGCCGGCGGTGTTGTCGGAGGACGGGGAGAGGGTCAGGTCGGTGATGCCGATGCCCGCGCGGCCCAGCGCCAGCGCGATGTCGGCGACCACGCCGGGGCGGTTGGTGACCGCCACGCGCAGCTCGCGGGTGGCGCCGGACACCGGGTCGGCGGCCTGCAGCGCCTCGTGCTCGTGGGCGACCGTCTCCTGCCATCCCTCGATGGCGGCGCGGTCCCCGGAGGCGATCAGCGCGCGGGCCTCCTGCAGGCGCTCGGCGGCGTCGTCGATCGCGTCCAGGAGCGCCGGGGCGTTGGCGAGGTAGATGTCGGCCCACAGGGCGGGGTGCGCGCCGGCCACCCGGGTGGCGTCGCGGAAGCTCGGGCCGATCGCCGGCAGCGGCTCCTGCGGGTCCAGCGCGCCGCTGACGTGCGAGACGAGCAGGTTGGCGACCACGTGCGGCAGGTGGGAGATGCCCGCCATCCCCCGGTCGTGGGCGGCGGCGTCGATGGCCACGGGGCGGGCGCCCAGGCCGGCGACGATGCGGTGCAGGCGCTCGTAGAGCACCCCGGTGGTCGTGCCCTGCGGAGTCAGGTACCAGGGCGCCTGCTCGAAGAGGTCGGCCCGGGCCTGGTCGATGCCCGCCGTGGCGGCGCCGGCCAGCGGGTGGCCGCCCACGAACCGCCCGTCGTCGGCGAACCGATCGGCCACGAGGGCCTTGGTCGAGCCCACGTCGGTGACCACGCAGTCCGGGCCGGCGGCGGCCAGGACCTGCGCGACGGTGTCCGGGACGGCGCCCAGCGAGGCGGCCACGAAGACGGCGTCGGCCTGCGCCACGGCCGCTGCCAGGTCCGGCGC
>CAZXNX010000299.1:0-3794 GCA_964642225.1 uncultured Solirubrobacteraceae bacterium
TCGAGGGTCATGGCGGTGAAGGTATCCCGATCGTGCCTTTGCGCGCAAACGGTGGGTGCGCGCGCTTGACGTGGCCCCCCTCGGGCGCATACGGTCGAATTGGTCCCTACCAATGACCGCCGCGGCCCCCTCCTCCCACCTGTCGGCCTCCGAGCTCTTCGGCGCTCGCTGGCGGCTGCGCACCGGCGCCGGGCGCATTCCCGCCTACGCCCAGATCGAGGACCGCGTCAGCGAGCGCATCGTCTCGGGCGCCCTGGACGTCGGGCGGCGGCTGCCGGCCGAACGCGACCTCGCCGAGGCGCTCGGCATCAGCCGCACGACGGTGCGCCAGGCCTTCGCCGCGCTGCAGCAGCGCGGGCTGATCGACCGCGGCGTGGGGCGGGGCACGTTCGTGGCGGCGCCGAAGGTGGCGCACGACCGCACCCGCGTGGCCGGCTTCACCGAGCAGCTCGACCGCGCGGGCGTGGAGCCCAGCGCCGAGGTCATCCATGCCGCCGTCGAGAAGGCGGACGAGGGCGTGGCCGTCGCGCTGGGCCTGGAGCCTGGGGCGCGGGTGACCCACGTGCGCCGGGTGCGCTCGGGCGCCGGCGTCCCCCTCACCCTCGAGACGTTCTGGGTGCCCGAGGCGGTGGCGCCCGACCTGCGGCGCGCCGACCTGACCGGGTCCCTCTACACCCTGCTGGGCACCCGCTACGAGGCCGCGCCCGTCTCCAGCGTCGAGTCGCTCGAGCCGGTGCTGGCGCGCGACCACGAAGCCGCGCTGCTGCAGGTGCCGGAGGGCTCGCCCCTCATGCGGGTGGAGCGGATCGCCCGGAACTCCGCCGGGGTGCCCGTGGAGTACGCCCGCGACCTGCATCGCGGCGACCGCGCCCGCTTCGTGGTGGAGGCGGGGCTGTGAGCGTGGAGGTCCGCGAGGTGCTCGCCCGCCTGGAGCCCGAGCTCGGCGCCCTCGAGGGCGAGCCGGTGGCGCTCACCGGCGGGATCACCAACCGCAACTACCGCGTGCGGATGGGGGCGATCGACTACGTCGTGCGCATCTCCGGCAAGGACACCGGGGTGCTGGGCATCGACCGGAACGTCGAGGTGGCGGCCACCCAGGCGGCCAGCGTCTCCGGGGTGGGCCCGCGCGTCGCCGCCTACCTGCCCGACGTCGGCTGCCTGGTCACGCGGTTCATCGAGGGCCGCCCCGTCTCCGCCGACGAGCTGCGCGACCCGCACACCCTGGCCCAGGTGGCCCGCGCGATCCGCACGACGCACGAGGGCCCGCCGTTCCCCGCCACGTTCTCCTCCTTCGAGATCGTGCGGGAGTACCACGCCGAGACGGTGGGCCGCGGCGGGACCGTCCCCGCCGCCTACACGGAGGCCCAGGCGGTGGCCGACCGGATCGCCGCCACGCTGGTGGGACCCGAGCACGAGCCGGTGCCCTGCCACAACGACCTGCTCACCGCCAACTTCATCGACGACGGCGCGCGCGTGCGCATCGTCGACTGGGAGTACGCCGGCATGGGCGACCGCTACTTCGACCTCGGCAACCTGTCGGTCAACAACGGGTTCGACGAGGACGACGACGAGCGGCTGCTGGCCGCCTACCACGGCGAGCCGTGCACGCCGTCACGCTTCGCCGCGCTGCGCCTGATGCGGCTGATGTCCGACTTCCGCGAGGCGATGTGGGGGACCGTGCAGGCGGTCCTCTCCGAGCTCGACTTCGACTACGGCGCCTACGCCGACGAGCACTTCGAGCGGTTGCTCGAGGGCGCCCGAGATCCCCGATTCCACAAGTGGGTACAGCATGGTCCGACCGCGTGACATCCCCGACCGCGCCCGCGTGGTCATCATCGGCGGCGGCGTGGGGGGCACCTCCATCGCCTACCACCTGGCCGAGCTGGGCGAGCGCGACGTGGTGCTCCTGGACCGCAACGAGCTGACGAGCGGCTCGACGTTCCACTCGGCCGGCCTCGTCGGCCAGCTGCGCGGCTCGGTCTCGTTGACGCGGATGATGATGTACTCGGTCGAGCTGTACCGGCGCCTGGCCGGGGAGTCCGAGTTCGACCCGGGCTGGGTCGAGTGCGGCGGCATCCGCCTGGCCTGCACGCCCGAACGCGAGCAGGAGACCAAGCGCCAGGTCGCGTGGGCCAAGACGTTCGGCCTGCCGCTGCAGGAGCTGTCGCCGGCGGAGGCCCAGGAGCTGTTCCCCCTGATGGTCACCGAGGGCGTGCGGACCGCCTCGTACCTGCCCACCGACGGGTACCTCGATCCCTCCCAGCTCACCTACGCGCTGGCCGACGGCGCCCGTCGCGGCGGCGTGCAGATCTTCACCCACTCGCGGGTCACCGGGATCGACGTGCGCGACGGCCGGGTGCGCGGCGTGTCGACCGAGTGGGGTGACATCGAGGCGGAGATCGTCGTCAACGCGGGCGGCATGTACGCCGCCGAGATCGGCCGCCTGGCCGGCGTGCGCGTGCCGATCGTGCCGTTCGCCCACGAGTACCTCGTCACCCAGCCGTTCGCGGCGATGGAGAAGCTGCGCCGTGGGGACGGGACGGGCCCGATCCGCCATCTGCCGACGATGCGCGACCCCGACCTGCTCGTCTACTACCGCGAGGAGGGCAACGGCCTCGTGATGGGGGGCTACGAGCGCCACTCCGCGCCGTGGTCGTTGGACGAGCAGCTCGTCGACCGCATCCCGCCCACCTTCAACGGGCAGCTGCTGGAGGAGGACTGGGACCGGTTCGAGGAGATCACCGTCAACTCCCGCCGGCGGGTCCCGGCGATGAACGACATCACCGTCACCAAGCTCATCAACGGCCCGGAGGCGTTCACGCCCGACAACGAGTTCCTCCTGGGCGAGAGCGACGTCCGCGGCTTCTTCGTCGCGGCCGGGTTCTGCGCCCACGGGCTTGCGGGCGCCGGCGGCATCGGCAAGGTCATGGCCGAGTGGATCGCCGGCGGCGAGCCCTCGATGGACCTGTGGCACATGGACGTGCGGCGCTTCGGGCGCCACTACCGCTCGCCGAGCTACACGCTGGCCCGCGCCCGCGAGAACTACGAGACGTACTACGACATCAAGTACCCCGGGCACGAGCGCCAGGCGGGCCGGCCGCTGCGGATCTCCAGCGCCTACGACTGGCACGCCGGCCACGGCGCCGCCTTCGGCGAGAAGTCGGGCTGGGAGCGGGTCAACTGGTACGAGGACAACGCAGGCGGTGACGGCGAGGCGCAGCGGCCCGGTGGCTGGGCGGGCATGCACTGGTCGCCCGCGATCGGCGCGGAGGCCCGTGCCGTGCGAGAGACGGCCGGCCTGTTCGACGAGTCGTCCTTCGCGAAGGCGGAGATCGCCGGGCCGGGCGCCGCCGCCTTCCTGGAGTCCCTGTGCGACAACACGGTCGCGCGCGGCGTCGGGCAGATCACCTACACCCAGATGTGCAACCGCCACGGCGGCATCGAGTGCGACTTCACCGTCACCCGGCTGGCGCCCGAGCGCTTCGGGATCGTCACCGGCACGGCGTTCGCCAACCACGACCTGTCGTGGATCCGCCGGCATCTGGAGGACTGGGACGGCGAGCCGGCCGAGATCGTCGAGACGACCTCGGCCTACGCGTGCTTCGCGCTGTGGGGCCCGCGGGCGCGCGACATCCTGGCGCCGCTCACCGCCGACGCGCTCGACGACGAGGCGTTCCCCTACATGACGATGCGGGAGATCACGGTGGGGCACGTCCCCGTGCGGGCGCTGCGCGTCACCTTCGTCGGGGAGTTGGGCTGGGAGCTCTACTGCCCGACCGAGTACGGCGCCGGGC
>CAZXNX010000300.1:0-3784 GCA_964642225.1 uncultured Solirubrobacteraceae bacterium
GTCGATGGCCAGCACGGCGACCGGCTCCTCGAAGTCCCAGCTCGCCGCGACGGTCGGGTGCAGCTCGCCGAAGATCCCCAGGATCTCCCCGGCGCTGCGGATCTCGCCCGCGCGGCCGGGGTGCAGGAACGGCCGGGTGGTCTGCACCGCCTCCCACGGGACGTGCACCGCGCCCAGGACGGCGTCGACGAGGCCCTTGGCGGTGAGCACGTCGGCCCGCGGCGGGTCGGTCTCGGCGAAGGTGGCGGGCCGCGCGGCGCCGGTGAGCAGCGCGCCGAGGGCGTGGTGCTCATTGGCCGGGCTGGTGGCCTCGGTGGCCTCCGCGCCGTGGCGGCGATAGACGTTGCCCGATTCAAAGATGGCGATGTCGGTGGTGCCGCGGGCCGCGTTGTGGCGAGCGATGTCCAGCAGCGAGCCGAAGATCGTCGGGCGCAGCACCGACTGCGCCTCGCTCATCGGGTTCTCCAGCACGACCACGTCGCGCAGCGGATGGCCTTCGGGCAGCAGCAGCCGGTCCAGCAGGCCCGGGTCGGTGAACGACCAGCCGACGACCTCGGCCAGGCCGCGGCCGACGAGCACGTCCTCGGCGCGGCGGCGCAGCCGCTGGCCCGCGCCGAGCCGGCCGGGCAGGCCGGTGCGGTTGGGCGGGATGGTGGCGGGCAGGCCGTCGACGCCGTCGACGCGGGCGACCTCCTCGATGAGGTCGGCCTCGCGGGTGACGTCATCGCGGCGCCAGTGCGGCACGGTCACATCCAGCCCATCGTGCGCGTCGGCGACCGCGAAGCCCAGCGCGGCGAGGATCTCGGCGCTGCGCTCGCGCGCCACCGGAGCGCCGAGCAGCCCGCTGACACGGGCGTCACGCAGATGGATGGTGGCGTCGGCCGGCGCCGGCGCGGCGACGTCCAGGGTGCCGGGGGCGAGCTTCGCGCCGGCCAGCTCGATCATGAGCTGGGCGGCGACCGCCTGGGCGTTCATCGCGCTCTCGGGCGACAGCCGCTTCTCGAAGCGCGAGGAGGCCTCGCTGCGCAGTGCCAGCCGGTGCGACGTGCGGTTGATGTTGGGGCCGTCCCAGACGGCGACCTCCATGAGGACGCGCGTGGTGGTCGGCTCGACCTCCGAGCGCTGGCCGCCCATCACGCCGGCCAGGGAGGTCGGGCCCTCGTCGTCGGCGATGACGAGGATGTCGGGGTCGAGCGTGCGCTCCTGCCCGTCCAGGGTGGTCATCGTCTCCCCGTCCACTCCGCGGCGCACGACGAGGCGGCCGCCGGCGATGCGGTCCAGGTCGAAGGCGTGCAGCGGGTGGCCGGTGAGGAGCATCACGTAGTTGGTGATGTCGACGACGTTGTTGATGGGCCGCTGACCGGCGGCGATGAGCCGCGAGCGCAGCCACACCGGCGACGGGCCGATCTTGACCTGCTCGAAGACGCGGGCGGTGAAGCGCGGGCACAGGTCCGGGTCCTGGACCACGACCTCGATGCCGGCGGGCGAGTCCTCGTCGTCGGGCATGTCCCCCGGGTCGTCGTCCCACGGCGCCGGAGCCAGGGGCGCGCCGGTGATGGCATGGACCTCGCGGGCGACGCCGTAGACGCCGAGGCAGTCGGGCCGGTTGGGCGTGACCTCCAGCTCCAGGACCTCGGTGGAGAGCGGGAGCACCTCGGCCAGCGGCGTGCCGGCCGGGATGTGGTCGTCCAGGACCATGATGCCGTCGTGGTCGACGCCGAGCTCCAGCTCGTCCTCGGCGCAGATCATCCCCGCGGACTCCACGCCGCGCAGCTTGGCCTTCTTGAGCTTCATCCCGCCGGGCATGACCGCACCCGGCCGGGCGACGGCGACCGTCTGGCCGGCGTCGACGTTGGGCGCGCCGCACACGATCTGCGACGGCTCCTCCTCCCCCACGTCCACCGTGCAGACCCGCAGCCGGTCGGCGTCGGGGTGCTGCACGCAGGTGAGGACCTTGCCCACCACGAAGTGGTCGGTCGAGGGGACGCCGTGCTGGTGGATGCGGTCGACCTCGGTGCCGGTCATCGCCAGCCGGGTGGCCAGCTCGCGGGTCGAGAGGTCGGGAGCGGTGTACTCGTGCAGCCAGGTGAGGGGGAGTCTCATAGCTCAGCCGAACTGCCGCAGGAAGCGGACGTCGTTGTCGTAGAAGAGCCGCAGGTCGGGCACGGCGTGCTTGAGCATCGCGATGCGCTCGACGCCCATGCCGAAGGCGAAGCCCTGGTGCGTCTCGGGGTCGTAGCCGTGGTCGCGCACGTAGCCCAGGACGTTGGGGTCGACCATCCCGGAGCCGAGGATCTCCAGCCACCCCGTGCCCTTGCACAGGTTGCAACGGTCGCGGCTCTTGAGCGCGCCGGTGCCGCCGCACTGGAAGCAGGAGACGTCGACCTCGACGCTCGGCTCGGTGAAGGGGAAGAAGTGGGGCCGCAGGCGCACGTCGCGCTCGTCGCCGAAGATCGCCTTGGCGAAGGCCAGCAGCGTGCCCTTGAGGTCGGCCAGCGTGATGTCCTCGTCGACGGCGAGGCCCTCGATCTGGTGGAACTGTGGCGTGTGCGTGGCGTCGCTGTCGCGGCGGTAGACCCGGCCGGGGACGATGATCGCGATCGGCGGCGGCTGCGTCTCCATCGCGCGGATCTGCATCGGGGACGTGTGCGTCCGAAGCACCGTCTCGGAGGGGGTGCTCCGCGGGGCGTCCAGCCCCGCGTTCTGTGACGGACCAGTGGCCTCCGGCCCCTGGATGTAGAAGGTGTCGGTGCGGGCCCGGGCGGGGTGCGCCGGGTCGTGGTTGAGCGCGTCGAAGTTGTAGTAGACCCGCTCGACCTCGGGGCCCTCCACGACGGTGAAGCCCAGGCCGCAGAACACGTCCTCGATCTCGCGCCGGGTGGCGGTGAGCAGGTGCAGCGTGCCGACGGGCTGGGCCGGCGTGGCCGGCAGCGTCACGTCGACGCGGTCGCGGGCCAGCCGCTCGGCCAGCTCGCCGAGCTCCAGCTCCGCGCCGCGGGCCTCGATGGCCGCCTCCAGCGCCTGGCGGGCCTGGTTGGCCGCCTTGCCGACCCTGCCCCGCTCCTCGGGGGCCAGCTCGGCGACGCCGCGCAGCAGGTTGGGCAGCTCGGCCTTGCGGCCGAGGGCGCGCACGCGCACCTCCTCCAGCGCGGCGGTGGTGGTGGCGGCGGCGATGGCGGACTCTGCCTCCGCGCGCAGGGCGTCGATGCGGTCGATCATGACGCGGTGATCCTATGGGTGGACGGCCCCGAGGCACGGGTGACCTCGTACAGGGCGACGGTGGCGGCCATGGCCGCGTTCAGGGACTCGAAGGCGATGGGGATGTGGGCGACAATGTCGGCGTCCTCGATCACGTGCGCGGGCAGGCCGTCGCGCTCGGCGCCGACCAGCAGCATCACGTCGGCTTGGTCGTTGTCCAGATAGGTGAGCTCGGACAGCGGCACCCCTTGACCGCCGACCAGCGCGACCTTCAGGTGCGGGTGACCGAGCCAACCCTCCTGCCGGACGACCGGCACGGAGAAGATCGCGCCCATCGAAGCGCGCACGGCCTTGGGGCCGTACGGGTCCGCGCAGCCGGGGCCGAACATCACGGGGAAGGCGCCGAAGGCCAGCGCGCTGCGGATGATCGTGCCGACGTTGCCGGGGTCGCTCACGCCGTACAGCCCGAGTTGCAGGTCGCCCTGGACCGCCTCCTGCGGCCACCGCGTCTCGTACACCCCGATCGTCCGCGTCCCGGAGCCCAGCGAGGAGACGGCGTCGAGCAGCTCGGGCACGACCTCGGTGC
>CAZXNX010000301.1:0-3774 GCA_964642225.1 uncultured Solirubrobacteraceae bacterium
ACTTCACCAAGTCGAGCACCCGGGTCAGCGTGGTGGGGACGAGCGAGACGATGGTCGGCGCCGGGCCGGTGCTCCCGGCCAGCTCGGCGGCCACCGCGTCGGCGTCGAACCGCGGCCGCACCACGGCGGTGGTGGCGGCGATCACGCTGCGCACGAGGATGGACAGCCCGCCCACGTGCGACAGCGGCAGGGTGCACAGCCAGCGCTCGTCGGCGGGGTGCCCGAGGGCGGCGGCGCTGCCGATCGCGCTCCACAGCCAGTTGCCGTAGGTGAGGGGGACGGGCCGCGGCGCGCTGGTGGTGCCGGAGGTGTGGACGATGACGGCGATGTCGTCGAGGTCCTGGCCGGTGGCGAGCGGGGCGTCGGGGTCGCCCTCCCCGGTGAGCGGCGCGTCCACCACGAGGCGGGCTCCCGCCGTCTGGGCGGCCCGCTCCGTCTCGCCCAGCCGCCCGTCGACGGGCACGACGACGGCGCCCAGCCGCAGGATCCCCCAGAAGGCGAGCACGAAGTCGCGGCCGGGCGCCAGCGCCAGCGCGACACGATCACCGGCCCGCACGCCCCGGCCGTGCAGGACGCGGGCGGCACGCGCGGCCTCGCCGTCGAGCTCCGTGTAGCTGAGGGCGCCGTCGTCGGTGACGAGCGCGGTGGTGTCCGGGCGGCGGGCGGCGGCCCGCAGCAGCCAGCCGTCGGTGTGCATGGGACACAGGCTACGAGACACGTTCCAAGTAGCCTGCGGGCCATGTCTGTCTGGATCCCCGCCGGCGCGTACGAGGACATCCGCTACGAGACGTCCGACCCGCCCGGCATCGCCAAGATCACCATCGACCGCCCCGAGGTCCGCAACGCCTTCCGGCCGCAGACCGTGATCGAGCTGGGCGACGCGTTCGAGCGCGCCCGGGAGGACGACACCGTCGGCGTGATCATCTTCACCGGCGAGGGCCCGCTGGCCTTCTGCTCGGGCGGCGACCAGCGCGTGCGCGGCGACTCCGGGTACCTCAGCGACCCCGACAACCCCAAGACCCAGGGGCCGTCCCGCTCCTCCGTGGGCCGCTTCCACATCACCGACTTCCAGGTCCAGCTGCGGCGCCTGCCCAAGCCCGTCGTGGCGATGGTGGCCGGGTACGCCGTCGGCGGCGGCCACGTGCTGCACCTGTGCTGCGACCTGACCATCGCCGCCGACAACGCCCGCTTCGGCCAGACCGGGCCACGGGTCGGCTCGTGGGACGGCGGCTTCGGCGCCTCCCTCCTGCGCGACCTCGTCGGTACGAAGAAGGCCAAGGAGATCTGGATGCTCTGCCGGCAGTACGACGCGCAGGAGGCCCTCGACATGGGCCTCGTCAACACCGTCGTGCCGCTCGACGAGCTCGAGGACGTGACGGTGGCGTGGTGCCGCGAGATGCTCGCCCTCTCCCCGTTCGCGCTGCGGCTGGTCAAGTCGAGCTTCCACGCGCACGAGGACGGCTACGCGGGCATCCAGCAGCTGGCCCACGACGCTAACCTCCTCTTCTACGGCAGCGAGGAGGCCCAGGAGGGCCGCAACGCCTACCGGGAGAAGCGCACCCCCGACTTCGACCAGTTCCCGCGGAGGGCGTGACCCGTGCGCATCTGGCTCATGGCCGCCCGGCCCCGCACGCTGCCCGCCGCGGTGGCCCCGGTCCTCGTCGGCACGGCGCTCGCCGTCCAGCAGGGCGAGTTCGACGGGCTCGCCTTCGCCTGCGCGCTGCTCGGCGCCCTCTTCATCCAGGTCGGCACCAACCTGTCCAACGACTACTCCGACGCCCGCCGCGGCGCCGACACCGAGGATCGCCTGGGCCCGGTGCGGGTGACGGCCGGCGGCCTGGTGCCGCCCCGGCAGGTGCTGGTGGCGACGTACGTGAGCTTCGGCATCGCCGTGCTGTGCGGCATCTACCTCGTCATCGTGGCCGGGTGGGTCCTGCTCCTCATCGGCGGGGTCTCGATCCTGGCCGGCGTCCTCTACACCGGCGGGCCGCGGCCGTACGGGTACGAGGGGCTCGGCGAGATCTTCGTCTTCCTCTTCTTCGGCCTCGTCGCCGTCACCGGCTCCTACTACGTGCAGATCCAGGAGCTGCCGTGGGAGGCGTTCGTGCTGGCCGTCCCGGTCGGGCTGTTCGCCTCGGCCATCCTCGTCGTCAACAACGTGCGCGACCTGGACACCGACCGCCGCGCCGGCAAGCGGACCCTCGCCGTGCGGCTGGGTCGGCCGGCCACGCGCAACATGTACGCCGGGATGCTCATCGTCGCCTTCCTCGTGACCCCGCTGCCGTGGATCCTGGGCGACCTCTCCCCCTGGCTGCTGCTGAGCTGGCTGGCGATTCCGCTGGCCGTCGGGCTGGTGCGCACCGTCCGCACCCACACCGACGGCCCCACGCTCAACGGCGCCCTGGCCGGCACGGGGATGATGCAGCTCGTCTTCTGCGTCCTGCTCTCCACCGGGATCCTCCTGAGCTGAGCATGCGCGCGACCGTGCACGAGCTGGCGCTGCACCTGCGGGCGCCGATGATGGCCGCGCACGGCGAGGTGACGGAGCGACGACTCCTCGTCCTCGAGGTGACCGGCGACGACGGCACCGTCGGCCGCGGCGAGGCCGCGCCGCTGGAGTCCTACGACGGTGTCTCGTACACCCGGGTGCGCGACGCGCTGGAGCGCTACCGCCACGTCATCGAACGGCGGAGCGGCCGCACCGGGCCCGAGCTGCTCGAGGAGTGCCGCCAGGAGGCCGACCTGCCCCAGGCGCTGGCGGCGGTCGACATGGCCCTGTGGGACCAGTTCGCCCGGCGCGAGGGGAGGCCGCTGGCCGCCCTGCTCACCGACGACCCCCTCGACGCGGTCCCGGTCAACGCGACGATCGGCGCCGTGGACCGGGCCGGGGCGGCCGCGGCGGGCACGGCCGCGCGGCGGGCCGGCTTCACCTGCGTGAAGGTCAAGGTCGGGGTCGGGGACGACGCCGGGCGCGTGGCCGCCGTCCGCGCGGCGGTGGGCGACGACGTCGCGATCCGCCTGGACGCCAACGGCGCCTGGTCGGTCGACGAGGCCGTGGCCGCGATCGACGCGCTCTCGGGCGTGGGGCTGGAGCTGGTGGAGGAGCCGGTGCACGGCGTCGACGCGCTGCGGGCCGTCCGCGAGCGCGTCCCGGCCCGGATCGCGATGGACGAGACATGCGCCACGCCGGGCGCGATCGCCGCCGCCCCCGCCGACGCCGTGTGCCTGAAGATCTCCCGTGCCGGGGGCATCTCGGGCCTCATCGGGCAGGCCGCGCTGGTGCGGGCCACCGGCGCCGAGCCCTACGTCGCCTCCACGCTCGACGGCCCGCTGGGCATCGCCGCCGCGCTGCACTGCGCCGCCGCGCTGCGCCTCTCGTTGCCCTGCGGGCTGGCCACCCTGGACCTGTTCACCGACGCCACCGACGTCCTGCGCCCCGGCCGGGGCCGCATCGCGGTGCCGACCGATGCGGGCCTGGGGATCTAGGCGAGCGCCGCCGCCACGGCCCCGGGCGCGACCCGCGGCAGCGCGTGACCGGCCCCCGGGATGACGACCGTGCGGGCGGCGGGAAGCGCCTCGGCCAGCCGGGCCCCGAGCGCGCGGAACTTCTCGTCCCGCTCGCCGACGACGACGGTGACCGGCAGCTCCAGCCCGCCGAGCCGCTCCCACAGCGGCTCCATCGCCCCGGTGCCCGCCTGCCGCCGCGACGCGGCCAGGCCCTGCGGCGTGTTGCGGGCGATGTCGGCGCGGGCCGCCGCCTGCGCGGCGGGCGGA
>CAZXNX010000302.1:0-3737 GCA_964642225.1 uncultured Solirubrobacteraceae bacterium
CACCTGGGTGGCCCCGGCCCGCACGCCGGCCAGCGTGTTGGCCACGCCGCAGCCCGCGTCGTCGTGGCAGTGGATCCCGACGCGGACATGATCGCCGAGCTGGGCCACCACGTCGGCCACGGCCTCCTCGATCTCCCAGGGCATCGACGAGCCGTTGGTGTCGCAGGGGACGACCGTCTCGGCCCCGCCGGCGACGGCCGCGCGCAGGCAGGCCAGCGCGTAGGCGGGGTCGTCGCGGTAGCCGTCGAAGAAGTGCTCGGCGTCGTAGACGACCCGCTTGCCCGCGCCGACGAGGAAGGCGATCGACTCGGTGATGATCGCCAGGTTCTCCTCGCGGGAGACGCGCAGGACCTTCTCCAGGTGCAGCGACCACGTCTTGCCGACCAGCGTGCAGACCGGCGCGAAGCAGTCGGCCAGCACGCGCAGCCCGGGATCCTCGTCGGCGGCCACGTCGCGGCGGCGCGTCATCCCGAAGGCGACGATCTGCGCGTGGGTGAACGTCTCGGCCGCGAGCAGCGCGAAGACCTCCTCCTCCTTGGGGTTGGAGGAGGGGAAGCCGGCCTCGATGAGGTCGATGCCCAGATCGTCGAGCGCGTGGGCGACGCGCACCTTCTCGGCGGCGGTGAGGGACATGCCCTCGCCCTGCATGCCATCCCGCAGGGTGGCGTCGTAGAGCTGGAGGTCGGAGGTCACGGAAGGGTCCTTTCGAACGGCGGAGACGAAGACGTGGGGCAGCGACTCACGCGTTACCGCGCAAGCCGCCCACGAATTCGGATCTGCACCGTGCGGCCCATCAGGCGACGGATTCTACCGGTACCGGGTCCAGCCACTCGCGGTAGCGCTCGTCGCGGCCGTAGAGGACGTCCTCGAACGTGCCCTGGACGGCCCGCGTGACCTCGCCCGGCTCGCCCGTGCCGACCGGGTGATCGTCGACCTCGCGCACCGGGACCAGCTCGGCCGCGGTGCCCGTCAGGAAGATCTCGTCGGCCAGGTACAGCTCAGCCCGGGAGATGTGGCGCTCGACCACCTCGACGCCCAGGTCGCCGGCCAGCTGCACCGCGGTCTTGCGGCTGATCCCGTCGAGGATCGACGACGTGGACGGGGGCGTGGCGATCACGCCGTCGCGCACGACGAAGATGTTCTCCCCGGTGCCTTCGCAGACGTGGCCGTGCTCGTCCAGGAGAATGCCCTCCTCGTAGCCGGCCTTGTGCGACTCGATCTTGGCCAGCACCGAGTTGAGGTACTGCCCCGACGCCTTGGCGGCGGGAATCATCGATTGCGGGCTCAGGCGCCGCCAGGAGGAGACCTTGGCGCGAACGCCCTTGGCCTTGCCCTCCTCGCCGAGGTAGGCCCCCCACTCCCACACGGCGATCGACACGTCGACCGGCGCGTCCAGCGGAAACAGCCCCATGGTCCCGTAACCCCGGTAGGCCAGCGGCCGGATGTAGCAGGAGCGCATCCCGTTGCGGGCGATCAGATCCAGCGTGGCCTGGCGGACCTGCTCCTGGGTGAACGGGATGTCCATGTAGTAGAGCGACGCCGACTTGAACAGGCGGTCGATGTGCTCCTGATGACGGAAGACGGCCGGGCCGATCTCCGTGTCGTAGCAGCGCACGCCCTCGAAAACACCCGTGCCGTAGTGCAGGCCGTGCGTGAGCACGTGGACCTTGGCGTCCTCCCAGGCGACGAAGTCGCCGTTCATCCAGATGAGGTCCGCTTGGTTCACGTTCTGCTCCCGCGTCAGAGGTTGGACAGCACAGCCTCGGTGGCCTCGGCCGTGGTGGCCGACCCTCCGAGGTCCGGGGTGCGCAGACCGCCCGCCAGGGCACGGTCCACCGCCGATTCTAGGGCCGTTGCCTCCGATTCCCAACTGAAGGCGTGCCGGAGCATGAGGGCGGCGGAGAGAAACATGGCCAGCGGGTTGGCGATCCCCTGACCGGCGATGTCCGGAGCCGAACCGTGGACGGGCTCGAACAGCCCGGGGCCGTCAGGATTGCCGAGCGACGCGCTGGGCAGCATCCCGATCGAGCCGGTGATCATCGCCGCCTCGTCGCTGAGGATGTCGCCGAACATGTTCTCGGTGACGATCACGTCAAAGTCCGACGGGTTGGAGACGAGCTGCATCGCCGCGTTGTCGACGAGGAGGTGCTCCAGGACCACGTCCGGGAACTCGGTGGCCTGGACGTTGACGATCGTCTCGCGCCACAGCCGGCTGGTCTCCAGCACGTTGGCCTTGTCGACGCTCGTCACCTTGCGAGTGGCGGCGCGAAAGGCGGTGCGGGCGATGCGCTCGACCTCCTCGGTCGAGTAGGCGCAGGTGTCGGTCGCCGTGGTGGCGGTGCGGGTCTTCTCGCCGAAGTAGATGCCGCCGGTGAGCTCGCGGACGACCAGGAGGTCGGTACCGCGGATGCGCTCGGGGCGCAGCGGGCTGGCGTCGATGAGCGCGTCGATGGCGCGGACCGGACGCAGGTTGGCGAACAGCCCGAGCTCCTTGCGGATGCCGAGCAACCCCTGCTCCGGGCGTGGCGCGTCGGGATCGGTGGTGTCCCACTTGGGGCCGCCGACCGCGGCGAGCAGCACGGCGTCGGCCGCCCGGCAGGCCGCGAGGGTCGCGTCGGTCAGCGCGATCCCGTGTTCGTCGATGGACGCGCCGCCGAAGACGTGGTCCTCGAACCGCAGGCGTCCCTCCCCGACCAGACGGTCCAGGACGGTCTTGGTGACCTCGGTGATCTCCGGACCGATGCCGTCTCCCGGCAGGGTGGCGATGCGCTTGGCGTCGGACATTCAGGCGACCTCGAGGTTGGTGGTGCCGACCCAGCCGGTCGGGGGCCGCTCGGTCTCGTACATGTCGATCGCCTCGTCCATCGTGAGGGTCATGGCGATGTCGTCCAGGCCGTGCAGCAGGCGGTGCTTGATGTCGGGATCGATGTCGAAGCGGGCCATGCCGCCCTCCCAGCGGACCTCCTGGGCGGCGAGGTCGATCTCGGCGCTTCCGGCCGCTGCGATCGCGTGGCAGGACTCGGCGTCGATCTCTACCGGGAGCAGCCCGATCTTGGTGGAGTTGTTCTTGAAGATGTCGGCGAAGCTCGGGGCGATGATCGAGCGGAAGCCGTAGTCCTCCAGCGCCCACGGGGCGTGCTCACGCGAGGAGCCGCAGCCGAAGTTGCGGCCCGCGACGAGGATCGGGTTGGCGGGCAGGTCCCACCCCGGCTCCTTGGCCCAGTCGTAGAACAGGAACTCCCCGAAGCCGGTCCGCTCGACCCGCTTGAGAAACTGCTTGGGGATGATCTGATCCGTGTCGACATCGTCGCGGTCGAGGACGCTGACGGCTCCGGAGACGGTGGTGACGGCGTCCATGATTAGTTCCACTCCCTGATATCGACGAAATGCCCGGCGATGGCGGCCGCGGCGGCCATCTGCGGGGAGACGAGGTGCGTGCGACCGCCGGCGCCCTGGCGCCCCTCGAAGTTGCGGTTGGAGGTCGAGGCGCAGCGCTCCTCGGGGGCCAGCGTGTCGGGGTTCATGGCCAGGCACATCGAGCAGCCCGCGCCCCGCCAGTCGAAGCCGGCGTCGGTGAAGATCGTGTCGAGGCCCTCGGCCTCGGCCTGCGCCTTCACCTTGACCGAGCCGGGGACGACCATCGCACTGACGGTGTCGGCCACCTTGCGGCCCTTGATGACCTCGGCCGCGGCCCGCAGGTCCCCGATGCGGGAGTTGGTGCACGACCCGATGAACAC
>CAZXNX010000303.1:0-1607 GCA_964642225.1 uncultured Solirubrobacteraceae bacterium
TCAAGCTCGGGGCCGGCCAGCCCTACGACTCGGTGCTCGGCGTGTTCTGGGGCACCGGCGTGGGCGGCGGGATCGTGCTCAACGGGGAGCTGTGGCGCGGTCGCGGAAGCGCCGGCGAGATCGGCCACATCGTGGTGGAGATCGACGGGCGCAAGTGCGGCTGCGGCCGCCGCGGCTGCCTGGAGGCCTACGCCGGCCGTCGCTCGATGGAGGCCCGCGCCCGCCACCTCGTCGACAAGGGCCACAAGACCAAGCTGTTCGAGATCGCCGAGCGCAAGGGCAAGGACCACGTGACGAGCGGCGTCATCGCGTCGGCGCTGAAGAAGCACGACCGCATGGCCGCGCAACTCATCGACGAGGCGCTGCACATGCTGGCGGTGGGGATGGCCTCGGCCGGCAACCTGCTGGACGTCGACGCCATCGTCCTGGGCGGCGGCATGGGCACGCGCTTCGGCCCCGTCTACCACGACGAGCTCAAGACGCTGATGCGGCCGCACGAGTTCGCCGTCCAGCCGCCGGAGCTGGTGGTGGCCGGGCTGGGCGATCTCGGCGGGGCGGTCGGCGCCTCGCTCCTCATCGACGGCGTCGCACACGACGCGCCGGCCGCGGCCGGCGCCGCGGCCTGAGCGGGGCGTCCGATGCGGGAACCGCTGTTCGAGCACCGGCTGACCCTGGCCGGATACGAGACCCGGGCGCTGGAGCTGGAGGGCGACGGCCCGCCCATGGTGCTGCTGCACGGCTACATGGACAGCGCCGACACCTGGCGCTTCGTCATGGACCGCCTCGGCCGCGCGGGCCGGGCCGCCCTGGCGGTCGACCTGCCCGGCTTCGGCCAGGCCGACCTGCTGCGCCACGGGTCGGTGCTGCACCAGCTCGACGCCTTCACGGCCGCCGCCGTGCGCCACGTGCGCCAGGACGCCGACCGCGACGTGATCCTCGTCGGCAACTCGCTGGGCGGGGTGGCCGCGCTGCGCGCCGCCGAGCGCGACGACCTGCCGCTGGCCGCCGTGGTGCCGGTGGCGCCCGCCGGCCTGGACATGCCCGTGTGGTTCTCGGCCATCGAGGGCGATCCGGTGATCCGCTCGGTGCTGCGGCTGCCCCTGCCCGAGAGCGTGGTGCAGCGCATGGTCGGGGAGGCCTACCGGCGGCTGGCCTTCAGCAACGGCAAGAAGATCCCCGCCGGGGCGGTCGACGCGTTCTCCGTGCACCACCGCAGCCGCGAGGTCGTCTCGCGGGGCCTGGCCACCGGCCGGCGGATGCTCCCCGAGCTGCGCTACCCGTTCCACTTCGAGCGGGTGTCCGTGCCGACGATGCTGATCTGGGGCGACCGCGACCGGATGGTCAGCCACGAGGGGTCCGACCGCCTGCTGGCGGCGATCCCGGGCGCGCGCTACGAGCTGCTGGAGGGCGTCGGCCACTGCCCGCAGGTGGAGTCGCCCGACCGCGTCACCGAGCTGCTGCTCGACCTGGACCTCGACGCCCGAAGGGCCCCGCTGCGCGGGGTCTGACACCCTTTGGGGCGGTCATGCGTCTCATCCCCACCCCAGAGTCCGTCGGCGCCGCCGGCGCCAACCTCTTCGACATGTTCTTCGGCGACGGCCTCGGCG
>CAZXNX010000303.1:1707-3736 GCA_964642225.1 uncultured Solirubrobacteraceae bacterium
GTCGGCGCCGCCGGCGCCAACCTCTTCGACATGTTCTTCGGCGACGGCCTCGGCGACCTGCGCCGCACGCCCGCGCAGATCATCGACGAGGGTCCCAAGCGGACGATCTACCGGTACCTGCCGCGCGAGGATCGCGTGGCCTCCGGGCTGCCGGTGCTGCTCATCCCGCCGCTGGCGGCCCCCACCGTCTGCTTCGACCTGCGCCGCGACTGCTCGCTGGCCGGGCATCTCATCGCCGAGGGGCACGACACGTACCTGCTCGAGTACGGCGACATCGCCTTCTCCGACCGGGACCTGGGCATCGAGTACTGGATCGAGGAGGTGCTCCCCACCGCGATCCGCAAGGTGAGCGAGGACGCGGGCGACCGTCCGGTCCAGCTCGTCGGCTGGTGCCTGGGCGGCATCATGGCCCTGCTCGCGGCCGCCGCCCACCCGGAGCTGCCGGTCAACGCGATCGCCACGGTCGCCAGCCCGTTCGACTTCCGCAAGGTCCGCCTCATGGACGCGCTGCGCCCGGTCGCCGACCTCGGGGACGGCGCGCTCGGCTCGGCCATCTACAAGCTCCTGGGCGGGGCTCCGGCGCCGCTGGTCAAGCGCGGCTTCCAGCTCGCCTCGATCGACAAGTTCCTCACCAAGCCGATCGCCGTGGCCACCCACCTGGACGATCGCGACTACCTCGCCCAGCTCGAGGCCGTCGACCGCTTCACCAACAACATGCACGCCTACCCGGGGCGGACCATGGGACAGCTCTACCACCAGTTCTTCCGGGTCAACGACCTGGCCGACGGCCACCTCCTCATCGGCGACCGCGACATCGAGCTCGACGACGTCCGCGTGCCGGTGCTGTCGATCGCCGGCGAGTCCGACGTGTTGGCGCCGGCCGACGCCGTCCACCACATCGGCGCGCTGCTGCCCAACGCGCCGCAGGTCCGGCTGGAGACCGCGCCGGGCGGGCACCTCGGCGTGCTCGCGGGGCGCAGCGCCCGCACCTCGACGTGGGTGTGGATCGACGACTTCCTCACCGACGCCCAGTCGCCGGCGCAGCGCCGCGGCCCGGGGCGGCCGGCGTTGCGCGTCGTCGCCTGAGCGCCGCGCGCCGCACCGGCTGAAACGCATCCTGCGTGTCGCGGGCCGGGCCTCGTCTACCTTGCGGGACGTGATGTCTGCCGCCCGTGTCGTGATCGTCTCGCTGCTCGTCCCTGCGCTGTTCGTCGTCGCTCCGCCCGCCGGTGCGGCCACGAACGGCGCCGACGTGCCCCGCATCGCCGCCAAGGTGACGGCCGGGGGCATCGACGTCTCCGACCTGACCGAGGCGCAGGCCACCGCCCGCATCGATCGCGTGCTGGGCAAGAAGGTGCGTGCCCCCGTAGTGGTGCGGATCGGCTCCGCCGTGTTCAAGCTGCGCGCCGGGACCGGCGGCTTCGTCCTCGACGCCGGCCGGATGGCCCGCGGCGCGCTGAAGATCCCCGCGCTCCCCGACGGCAGCACCGGCGGCGCCGCCGCGGCGGGCGACCGCAGCGTCGGCCTGGCCATCAAGCACTCCTCGTCGGCGGTGAAGCGGTTCGTCACCGGCGTCGAGGCGCGGATCCACCGCGCCCCGCGCAACGCCACCGTCACCCTCGGCATCGCCAAGATGCGCCTGCACCGCTCCCGCGGGGGCCGCACGATCGACCGCGCCAAGACGGCCTGGCTGATCGACCGGGCGCTGGACGACCTGGGTCGCAACCGGGTGCTGCGCGTGCGCACGAAGTGGATCGCGCCGTCGGTGACCCCCAACGCCCTGCGCCGCTCCTACCCCACCGTCATCACCATCGACCGCGGCGCCTTCACCCTGCGCCTCTTCAAGAAGCTGCGCCTGAGCAAGCGCTACGGCGTGGCGGTCGGCATGGCCGGCCTCTCGACCCCGGCCGGCCGATACTCGATCCAGGACAAGCAGGTCGATCCGGCCTGGCACGTGCCCAACTCGGCGTGGGCCGGCTCGCTGGCCGGCTCGGTCATCCCGGGCGGCGCGCCCAACAACCCCCTCAAG
>CAZXNX010000304.1:0-3720 GCA_964642225.1 uncultured Solirubrobacteraceae bacterium
TCGACGAGCGCGGCCTGCTGGACCTGCTGCAGGACCCGAGCTTCCGTCACGCCGCGCTCTACCGCCGCGCGCGCCGCGCCCACGAGCGCCAGCTCGCCCGGGCGGTCGACGGCCTCGTCACCGCCACCACGCAGCAGGACGGCGACCTGCTCGGCGCCGCCCAGGGCCTGTTCGGCGCCTGCGTGGCGGCGATCCCCTACGCGCCGGCGACGGCGTTCCTGGGCCGCGAGAAGGCCAAGCTCGGCTCCTCGCGCGACCGCGTGGAGGGCGAGCCGCGCCGGGTCGCCCTGGTCGCCGACGGCGTCGGCTCCGTCCACGGCGTGACCCGCACGCTGGCGGAGATCCGCAACCGCGGCGTCCCCGGCTTCGAGGTCGAGGTGATCGGCACGGACCACAACGTCGACCGCCGCCTGCCCTCGGTCGCCGAGGTCCCGATGCCCTTCTACGACGGCCTCACCATCGGTGTGCCGGCCCTGCCCGACGTGGTGGAGACCCTGGCCGACGGGCGCTACGACGCCGTCCACCTCTGCTCGCCCGGGCCGGCGGGGATCGCCGCCGCCCTGGTGGCCCGCACGATGGGCCTGCCGCTGGTGGGCAGCTACCACACGGAGCTGACCGCCTACACCGCGCTGCGCACCGGCCGCGCCGACCTCGCGGCCCTGGCCCGTGGGGCCGTCGGGCTCTTCTACGGCGGCTGCGACGTCGTCCTCTCGCCCAGCGAGGCGACCGACACCGTCCTGGCCGGCATGGGCATCGGCGCGGGCCGCGTCGGCCGGTGGGATCGCGGGGTGGACCTCTCGCGCTTCGGCCCCGAGCGGCGGGTCGAGCGGGCCTTCCCCGGCGCGGTCAACGTGCTCTACGCCGGGCGGCTCACCACCGAGAAGGGCGCCGACCTGCTCGCCGACGCCTTCGTCGCGGCCCGGGCCCGCGACCCGCGCCTGCACCTCGTCCTGGCCGGCGGCGGCCCCGAGGAGGGGCGCCTGCGCTCCCGCCTGGGCGCCAACGCCACGTTCCTGGGCTGGCTGGAGGGCGACGCACTGGCCGAGGCCTACGCCAGCGCCGACCTCTTCTGCTTCCCGAGCCGCACCGACACGTTCGGCCAGGTCATCCTCGAGGCGCAGGCCAGCGGCCTGCCGGTGGTGGCGGTCGCCGAGGGCGGCCCGCGTCAGCTCGTGGAGAACGGCGTCACCGGGCTGCTGCGCCCCGCCCGCGCCGATGCCATCGCCGACGCGCTCGTGCGCCTGGCCGCCAACCCGGAGCGCCGCCGGCGGCTGGCCGACGCGGCTCGCCAGGAGGTGGCCGCCCGCACCTGGGAGCGCTCGATGGAGCGCCTGGCGGCCGGGTACCGCCGCGCGCTGGACCCGCCCGTGGCCGAAGCGGTGGGTGTTGCCGCCTGACCGCGCCATCGCCGTCGCGCTCCACGACGTGGAGCCGGCGACGTACGAGCGGTGCGCCCTGATCCGCGACTGGCTCGCGGACCTGGGCATCGACCGGATGACGCTGCTCGTCATCCCCGCCCCCGACCTGCATCCCTTCGCCGACCGCCGGCCCGAGATGGTCGACTGGCTCGACGAGTGCGTCGCCCACGGCGACGCCATCGCCCAGCACGGCTTCCAGCACCGCCAGACCCGGCCGGCGGCGGACTGGGGGCGCCGGCAGCTGCTCCGGGTGCGGTCCCGGGCCGCCGATGGGGGAGCCGAGTTCGCCGGGCTCGACGTGGAGGACGCCCGCCGCGCGCTGGAGGCGGGGCGGGCGGTGCTCACCCGGGCCGGCCTGGAGCCCCGCGGGTTCGTGGCCCCGGCCTACGCCTACACCCCGGCGCTCAACGGGCTGCTGCCGTCGTGGTTCTCCTGGTGGGGCGCCTGGGGGCGGCTGCACCGCTGCGGGGACGGCACGGACCGCACGCAGGTCGCGCCGGCGGTGGGGTTCGGCACGTCGACCGGTCCCCGGCGGCTGCTCGGCCCGGTCGCGGTGCGGCTCGCCGCCACCTGCACGGGGCCGCTCCTGCGGCTGGACCTGCATCCCGCCGACCTGGACCACCCGCGCCACGTCGGCACGGTGGAGGCGGTGCTGCGCCGCGCGCGCCGCCGCGTGCCCGTCACCTACGACGAGCTCGCGGCGGGCGACGACGCGTCTAGCTGACGTTCGCGCAGATGATGCGCGCGTGCACGGGCGTGTGGGTCCCGATCGGGGTGCCGCTGTAGGTGGTCACCTGCGTGGTCCACGTCGTGGAGCTGGTCGGCGCCGAGGCCAGGACCTGGACCTTCTTGTTGAAGGTGACGACGCCGCCGCCGATGACGCGCTTGCCGGCGGGGCACGTGTCGTTGAACGTGGCGGAGGTGCTGCTGCCCAGGAGGACGTGGATCCCCAGGACGACCTGATGGCCGGAGATCCCCGGGGCGCCCTGCGGGCCGGTCAGGCCCTTGGGGCCGGGATCGCCCTTGTCGCCCTTCTCACCCTTGTCGCCCTTCGTCCCCTGCGGGCCGGTCTGGCCTCGCAGCTGGATGCGGGCGGAGGTGCTGAGGTCCTTGCTCTGCAGGCTGCCGTTGCGGATCTTGGCGCTGGTCACGGAGTTGCCCTTGAGGGCTGAACCGTTGATGAGACCGGCGGCTGTCGCGGTGCCCGTCACGGCGAAGATGAGCGCGACGGTGGCGATGATGGTGGCGGGGCTGATGCGGCGCATGACTGACTCCTTGGCTGTGGCGCGAACGCCGGTGGGTTGATGCATCCACCTTGGCCCGGGCAGCGGCCCGCGTCGCGCGCTCCCGTCACGCCCGTTGTGTCACGCCGGCGACACGTCGCCGGCCGCCCTCAGCCGACCTTGCTGCTCTCGACCACGTCGGGGAAGAGCGAGCCGGCGGTCTTCAGCCCCGCGTAGCCCAGGGCCGGCAGCTTGAAGATGTCCTCCAGCGTGCGCAGCAGCGTGAAGTGGCTGAACGACGTCTCCACCAGCTTGCCCCTGGCCACGTAGGGGGAGACGAGCAGCGCGCCGACCCGGCCGCCCTCGCCCGCGTCCTTGAGGTTGGGGTACGTCTTGGGCCGGCAGCAGGCGGGGTCGTCGGCGCCGTTGACCTCGGTGCGGTCGCTCGTGATGGCCAGCAGGCCGCCGTCCTTGTACGCCTTGGAGGCGAGGATCCGGGGGACCACCGTGCTCAGCCAGGCGTCGGCGGCCGCCGCGCCGGCCGGCGCGCCCTCGGCGCACGGGTCGATGCTGCCGTCGTGGCAGCGGTCCGGGACGATGTAGGAGACGGCCGGGGCCTTGGAGCCGGCGGCTAGGTCCGTGTCGAGCGCGTCGAGGCCGGTGATGAGCTTCGCGCAGTCGGGGTTGTCCATGGCGGTGTGGAAGTAGGCGAAGGGGTTGCGCCAGGTGACCGCCGCGTCACCGGGCTGCGGCGCCTGGTGGGGGTCCTTCTCGCCGGCGGCGGGATGCCGGCAGCCGGCGCCGTCCGGGCCCTCCACGTACGCGTGCCACGTCGAGCCGTTGGCGGTGAGCTGGTCGCCGATCGTGCCGGTCTGCACGGAGGCCACGCAGCCGGTGCCGAGCTCCTGCCCGTTCTTGCCGATGTCGCCCGGGGCGATGTCGGTGTACGTCGGGCAGCCGTCCGCCGTCTGGGGCGTCGGCCCCTGGCCGGACACCAGCGCCACGGAGTTGGGCAGGCTGCCCTTGGCGATCGCGCGGTAGCCGCTCAGCACCGTGCCCTTGGGCGCCAGGGTCTTGGC
>CAZXNX010000305.1:0-3701 GCA_964642225.1 uncultured Solirubrobacteraceae bacterium
GGCCTACGCCGACCGTCTGCACGAGGCAGGCGTGCGCGTCACCAAGCGCCGCCACACCGGGCTCATCCACGGCTTCATCAACGCCGTCGGCGCCGGGCACGCTTCCCGCGACGCGGTGGTCGAGATGGGCGGCGTGCTGCGCGCGGCGCTGACGGCCTGAGCGCGGGCGCGGCCCGCGCGGGGTCGGGTAGCGTTGGGCCATGCGCACGGTCGGCCTCCGTGTCCCGATGCTGCCCCTCGCCGTGCTCCTGCTGGCGGGGGCGCTGCCGGGCTGCGGCGGCTCCTCCTCGGACGCGAACGGCCCCGCCGAGACGATCGCCTCCGACAAGGCCCGGGTGGGGATCAAGGGGTTGCAGGTCGACGCCGCCTTCCGCTCCGTCGCCCGTTCCAACAATCGGACGGTCCCGCGGTCCGGCGTGGCGGTGACGGGCTTCGTGGGCAGCCCTCCCGCCAAGGCGGCGGGCATCGGCCCCGGCCCGAATCAGAACGCGGCCCAGAGCAGCGACATCGTCGAGACGATGGACGGCAGGCCGGTCACCGTCGCGGAGCTCGAGGACCCGCAGCCGGGCCGCCGGCCCGGCGAGACGGTGACGCTCCACGTGTGGTCGGCCGACGGCACCCAGCGGGACGTGACGGTCAAGCTCGCCGGGGTGCCGGAGGCGACCTCCAACGGCGGCAGCTACTTCCCCGGGGGCTGATCAGGCGGTCCAGGCCACCGTGCCGCGGCTGATGGTCGCGGCGACGAGGGGGACGCCGGGGCGGTAGACGAAGTGGGCGTGCGAGGGGGCGTCCAGGAGCACGGCGTCGCCGCGCGCGCCGGGGGAGAGGGTGCCGACGTCGGTGCGGCGCAGGGCGCGGGCGCCCCCGAGCGTGGCGGCCTGCAGCGCCTCGTCGATCGTCATGCCCATGTCGCGCACCGCCAGGGCGATGCAGAAGCCCATCGACGTCGTGTAGCTGGAGCCGGGGTTGGTGTTGGTGGCCAGCGCGACGGTCGCGCCCGCGTCCAGCACGCGCCGCGCGTCGGGGTAGGGCTGGCGGGTGGAGAAGTCCGTGGCGGGCAGGAACGTCGCGACCGTGTCGCCGCCGGCCAGCGCCGCGACATCGTCGTCGGTCAGGTAGGTGCAGTGGTCCACGGAGGCGGCGCCGAGCTCCACCGCCAGGCGCACCCCGGCGCCGGGGCCGAGTTGGTTGCCGTGCACCCGCAGGCCCAGGCCGGCGGCGCGGCCGGCCAGTAGCACCGCGCGCGACTGCTCCTCGTCGAAGGCGCCCTCCTCGCAGAACACGTCGATCCACCGGGCCGGCGGGGTGCAGGCCGCGAGCATCCCGTCGCACACCAGCGCCACGTAGTCGTCGGCGTGGCCGCGGTACTCGGCGGGCACGACGTGGGCGCCGAGGAAGGTGACGTCGTCGGTCAGCCCGGCGGCCACTGCGCAGAGCCGCGCCTCGGTCGGCACGTCCAGCCCGTACCCGGACTTGATCTCCACGTGGGTGATGCCGGCCCGCAGCCCCTCGGCCCGGCGGCCGGCGGCCAGCGCGGCCAGCTCCGCGGCGGAGGCGGCGCGGGTGGCGTCGACCGTCACCTGGATGCCGCCCGCGGCGTAGGGTGCGCCGGCCATGCGGGCGGCGAACTCGTCGCCGCGCTCGCCGGCGAAGACGAGGTGGGTGTGGCTGTCGACGAAGCCGGGGATCACGCAGCGCCCGGCCGCGTCGAGGCGCTCGTCGGCCAGCACGCTGCCGGCGCGCTCGACGGCCGCCACCCGGCCGTCCTCGAACACCACTGCGGCGTCGCGGACGATCCCCAGCGGCCCCTCGCCGAGCGCCGGGTCGTTGGTGACGAGCAGGCCGATCCCGTCGACGACGAGCGTGCTCACGAGCCGACCCGCTCCACGAACGCGGTGATCCGCTCGATGAAGGCGGCGCGGTGGAAGCGCTCGAACTGCTCCCAGGTGGTGAAGGTGGTGGGGTCGGTCACCCGGTCCAGGAACAGGATGCCGTCGAGGTGGTCGACCTCGTGCTGGAACGTGCCGGCAGTGAGGCCGCGGCGCAGCTCCTCGTGGGGGACGCCGTCGCGATCCAGCCACCGCACCCGCACGGTGACCCACCGCTCCAGGTCGCCGCGCAGGTCCGGCACCGACAGGCAGCCCTCGTTGATCACCACCGTCTCCTCGCCGACCGGCTCGATGACGGGGTCGACGATCACCGTCAGCGGGATCTTCGGCTTGTACGGGTAGCGCGGGTTGTGGTCGACCTCGATCACCGCGATGCGCAGCAGCTCGCCGATCTGGTTGGCGGCCAGGCCGGCGCCGCCGGCGTCGCGCATCGTCTCGATCATGTCGTCGATGAGCCGCTGCACCTCGGGGGAGGCCAGGCGCTCGGGCCCGACCTCGGCGGCGCGCTCGCGCAGGACGGGATCGCCGACGGTGACGATGGGCAGGACGGTCATCCCACGAGCCTAGTGCGCGGCCTGCCCGCGGATGGTCCCTGAGATCTGCGCGGCCGCCCGGCGCACGCGGACGGCGAGCTGGTCGCGGCCGGCCGCGTCGACCTCGGCGGCGGGGAAGGTGAGCGCGACCGCCGCGACGGGCTGGCCGTTGTGGTCCAGCACCGCCGCGCCGACGGACGCGAAGCCGGCGGTGACGGAGCCGTCCTCGCGCGCGTCGCCGGCGCGCCGCACCGCGGCCAGCGCCTGGCGCAGCTCGGTGATCGACACCGGGCCGGTGCCGTTGCGCTGCACGAGCACGCGGCGGGAGGGGAACAGCGCGCGCAGCTGCGGGTCGGGCAGCGCGGCGAGCATCGCCAGGCCGCTGGCCGTGAGCTGGGCGGGCAGCCGGACCCCGACGTCGGTGACGAGGCTCGGGCGGCCGGGCGCGCGCTCCTCCAGGATGTAGAGGACGTCGCGGCCGTGCAGCACCGCCAGGTGCCCGTTGTGGGTGGTCGCGTCCACGAGCCGGCCGAGCGCGCCCTGGGCGATCCAGCGCAGCGGCTCCTGCCGCGAGTAGGCCGAGCCGAGCTCGAAGGCCGCGACGCCCAGGCCGTAGCGGCGCTCGCGCTCCAGGTGCACGACGAACCCCTCCTGGCGCAGCGCGGCGAGCAGGTGGTAGACGGTCGAGCGCGGCAGCCCCAGCTCGGCGGCGATCGCGGCGGCCGGCAGCGGGCCGGCGTGCCGGGCCAGCAGGCGCAGCACCGAGAGGGCCTGGGTGGCGGCCGGGACATTGCTCATCCGGTCACTGTCTCAGATCCCAGACAGCATCGGGGCCGATGGGATGACCTGCGGCGCCGGCCGGGCTTCAATGCGATCCATGGGAGCCACGACGACGATCCGCGTCGGCGCCACCGCGCCGACCATCGAGGACCTCGTGGCCGTTGCCCGCGACGGCGCGCCCGTGGAGCTGGAGCCCGCCGCGCTGGAGGGCATCGCCGCCAGCCGCGCGATCGTCGAGCGCCTGGCCGAGGACGTGCGCCCGCACTACGGCGTCTCCACCGGCTTCGGCGCGCTGGCCACCCGCCACATCCCGCCCGACCGCCGCATCGAGCTGCAGCGCGGCCTCATCCGCAGCCACGCCGCCGGCTCCGGCGCCGAGGTCGAGCGCGAGGTCGTCCGCGCGCTGATGTTCCTGCGCCTGGCCACGCTGGCCACCGGCCGCACCGGGGTGCGCCCGCAGACGGCCACCACCTACGCCGCGATCCTGTCGGCCGGCATC
>CAZXNX010000306.1:0-3678 GCA_964642225.1 uncultured Solirubrobacteraceae bacterium
GGGCCGAGCAGCTCGGGCGGCTCGTCGCGCTGGACGCGGCCGCCGCGCCGGAGCCCGAGGAGGAGACCCCCGTGGAGGTCGACCGCCTGCGCCTCATGTTCACCTGCTGCCACCCCTCGCTGAGCCCCGAGGCGCGCGTGGCGCTCACCCTGCGGATGCTGGGCGGCCTGACCACCGCCGAGATCGCCCGGGCGTTCCTCGTCCCGGAGCCGACGATGGCCCAGCGGATCGTGCGGGCCAAGCGCAAGATCGCCGTGGCCCGGATCCCCTACCGCGTGCCGCGTGAGGCCGATCTGCCCGAGCGGGCCGCGGGCGTGCTGGCGGTCCTCTACCTCATCTTCAACGAGGGTTACCAGGCGACCGCCGGCGACCGGCTCGTGCGCGGCGACCTGTGCGCCGAGGCCATCCGGCTGACCCGCCTGGTCGCCGCGATGCTGCGGGACGACGCCGAGGCGTGGGGGCTGCTGGGGCTCATGCTGCTCACCCGGGCGCGGGAGGGCGCACGGGTCGACGAGGCCGGCCGGTACGTGGCGCTGGACGCCCAGGACCGCACCCGCTGGGACGGGGCGGCGATCGGCGAGGGTGTCGCGGCGCTGGACCGGGCCGCGCGGCTCGGCCCGCCCGGGCCGTACGTGCTGCAAGGGCGGATCGCCGCCGCGCACGGGGCCGCCGCGCGCAGCGAGGACACCGACTGGGCCGCGATCGCCGGCCTCTACGAGGCGCTGTCGCGGGTGGCGCCGTCGCCGGTGGTGGAGGTCAACCGCGCCGTGGCGGTGAGTTTCGCCGGGGATCCCGCCGGCGGCCTGACCATCCTCGCCCCGCTGCTGGACGACGCGCGGCTGGCCCGCCACGTCCCGCTGCACGCCGCCCACGCCGACCTCCTGCGCCGCACCGGGGACCGGGAGGGCGCGGCGGCCGCCTACGACCGCGCGATCGCCGCCTCCGGGAACGCGGTGGAGCGCGAGGAGCTGGAGCGCCGCCGCGCCGACCTCGCCGCGACTACCGGCAGCTGAGGGATCGGCTCTCCCTCGACGAGTGGCGCCTCATCGTCGCTATGCGACAGCGAGCCGCCTCTCGTCGCGCCCATGGTCGAGCACGTCGCGCACCAGCGCAGCAGTCGCCGCGGGATCCTCGGTCACATCGGCCCAGGTGAGCCGGACCACGGTGTAGCCCAGCGCACGCATCGCGGCATCCTTCTGGGCGTCGCGACGGCGCTTGGCCGCGGTCTGGTGAAAGCGCAGGCCATCCGTCTCGACGATCACCCGCTCGTCCTCCCAGCGGAAGTCGGGGCGCCACGTGCCGACCAGTTCGTTCACCAGGGGGCGCGGGATCCCGTGCGCCTGGCACAGCTTGAGAAAGCGCAGTTCGAGGATGGAGCACACCGCCTCGGGATCGACAGCCGCCGCGAGCAGGCGGCCGAGCCGGGCGTTGCCGCGGTATCGCCGCCGGGAGAGCACTTCGACGGCCAGATCCTCCGGTGACAGTCCGTGCCGTACCTGAGCCTCCTCGAACGCCCGCTCGAGGCGATACGGGGAGACGACAGCAGCCAGGTCCAGCAGCGTTCGCATGAGCGTGGTGACGCGAACGCCATGGCGCACCGTCACGTCCTCGGGCCGCAGCGGAGCGCGATGCACGACCAAGCCGTCACGCCGCCCCCGACCAGCTGTGGTGGGAACGAGCACATCGATCGTCGTGCTGCCGGCATGGATCCCCCACAGTGCTGCCGCCGCACGGTGGCTGAGCACCGCATCGGGTCCGAGTGCGAGAACCGCGGCGCACCAGCGCGACTCACGGGTCAGCGGCCGGTGGCCCACGGCGTAGACGCCGGTGTGACGGCGGACGAGCACACCGGCCCTCACGCGGCGCGAGATCTGCTGGTCGGAGAAGCCGGCAGCACGCAACTGGGCCGTCGTGACGTTGCCGTGCTGACGGGCGGCGACGTCCGCGATGTGACGAACGGCAGCGTCATCGGTCATGCCTGACCTAGGTGCGGGGAGCCATTTCTCTCCCCCGGCGCGACGAGAGGCGGCTCATTGTCGGTATGCGACAACGAGGCGCCACTCGTCGATGGAGGCGGGAGTTGACGGGCCGTCACAGCGTCGAGGGGCGGTGCGCAAGTACAGTTCCCGGCCTCATGTTCTCCAAGGTTCTGGTTGCCAACCGCGGCGAGATCGCCGTCCGCATCATTCGCGCGCTGAAGGAGCTCGGCATCGCCTCCGTGGCGGTGTATTCCGAGATCGATCGCGACGCCCTGCACGTGCAGGCCGCCGACGAGGCGTACCTCATCGGGCCCGGCCCCGCGGCCGAGAGCTACCTCGTCGTGGACAAGATCCTCGACGTGGTGCGCGAGTCCGGCGCCGAGGCCGTCCACCCCGGCTACGGCTTCCTCGCCGAGAACGCCCCGTTCGCCCGGGCGTGCGAGGAGGCGGGCATCGTCTTCATCGGCCCGCCCGCCAGCGCCATCGACGACATGGGCTCCAAGACCAGGGCCCGCGAGCTGATGCAGGCCGCCGGCGTGCCCATCGTCCCCGGCACCACCGAGACGATCGACACGGTCGAGGAGGCCGCCAAGATCGCCAAGGACGAGATCGGCTACCCGGTCGCGGTCAAGGCCGCGGGCGGCGGCGGTGGCAAGGGCTTCCGCGTCGCACTCACCGAGGACAAGCTGCAGGAGGCCTTCGAGGGCGCCTCCCGCGAGGGCGAGAAGTTCTTCTCCGACGGCCGTGTGTACCTGGAGCGCTACCTCCCGGACCCGCGCCACGTCGAGGTCCAGATCATCGCCGACAAGCACGGCAACGTCATCCACCTGGGCGAGCGCGACTGCTCCATCCAGCGCCGCCACCAGAAGCTCATCGAGGAGGCGCCCGCGCCGGTCGTCGACGAGGAGATGCGCGCCCGGATCGGCCAGATCGGCATCAACGCCGCCAAGGCCGTCGACTACGTCGGCGCCGGCACCATCGAGGGCCTCTTCCAGGACGGCGAGTACTTCTTCCTGGAGATGAACACCCGCGTGCAGGTCGAGCACTGCGTGACCGAGATGGTCACCGGCATCGACATCGTCAAGGAGGGCATCCGCGCCGCCGCCGGCCTGCCGCTCTCCTACACGCAGGACGACGTCGTCATGCGCGGCCACGCCATCGAGTGCCGCATCAATGCCGAGGACGCCTCGCGCAACTTCGCCCCCGCCCCGGGCGCCATCGGCGCCTACAAGGAGCCCAGCGGCCCCGGCGTGCGCGTGGACTCCGGCGTCGGCGAGAACGGCATCGTCAGCCCGATGTACGACCCGATGGTGGCCAAGCTCATCGTCTGGGACGCCGACCGCGAGCAGGCCACCCGGCGCATGCTGCGCGCGCTGGACGAGTACGAGATCGAGGGCCTGAAGACCCTCATCCCCTTCCACAGCGCGATCCTGGCCACCGACCAGTGGGCCGCGGCCGAGACGTGCCGCGACCTGGTCGAGGACAAGAAGTGGCTGAAGAGCCTCGCCGTCGAGGTGCCGATCCTCGACACCGAGGACGGGGAGAAGGCCGAGCGCGAGTACACCGTCGAGGTCTCCGGCAAGCGCTTCGACGTGAAGATTTTCGGCCCGCCCGCCCCGGCGTGGGCCCCCCCCCGCGCCCTCGCGGCCGGGCCCCCCCGGGGGGGGGCGCAGAAGCCCGGCCCCCGCCCGGGCCAGAA
>CAZXNX010000307.1:0-3666 GCA_964642225.1 uncultured Solirubrobacteraceae bacterium
CCCTCGACCCTGAAAACAACGTCTGGCAGGAGATCACCAGCGGCGATGAGACGATCAGCGTCGGCTCGCAGAAGCTGAACTCGCGTGCCTATGTGAGCAGCTTCAACTTCAAGGGCTCAGACCAGCAGCGCAAGGTCGGCGTGCTCTCGGGTGGTGAGCGCAACCGCGTCCATCTCGCGAAGCTGCTCAAGTCCGGCGGCAACCTGCTGCTGCTCGACGAGCCGACCAACGACCTCGACATCGACACCCTTCGTGCGCTGGAGGAGGCGCTGCTCAACTTCGCCGGTTGCGCCGTGGTGATCTCGCATGACCGCTGGTTCCTGGACCGGGTCGCGACCCACATCCTCGCCTTCGAGGGTGACTCGCAGGTGGTCTGGTTCGAGGGCAACCTCGAGGCCTACGAAGAGGACCGCCATCGTCGCCTCGGTGCCGCCGCCGACCGGCCCCACCGCATCACCTACAAGAAGCTCGTACGGGACTGAACATATGAGCGAGCCGCTGAAGCAGAACGGTCCGATCGTCGTCTACGGTGCCACCGGCTACACCGGCAAGCTGATCGCGGCCGAGCTGGCCGGCAGCGGGCTGGACTTCCAGCTGGCCGGCCGCAACCGGTGGAAGCTCGAAGACCTTGCCGCGCACCTGGCCATCGACGTGCCACTGCATGCGGTTTCGGTCGACGACGAAAAGGGCCTGCGGAACCTCTTCGACGGTGCCGCCGCCGTCATCGCCTGCGCCGGACCGTTCTACCTCCATGGAGAGCCGGTACTGGCCGCCGCAGTCGGGACCGGCACCCACTACCTCGATACCACTGGCGAGCAGCCATTCATGAAGCTCGCCCTCGACTACTACGGACCGCTGGCCGAAAAGACCGGCTCCGCGGTCATCCCCGGCATGGGATTCGACTACGTGCCCGGAGACATCATCGCCGCGCTCACCGCCGAAGGCATGGGTCCGCTCGACGCCGTCCGCCTCGCCTATTCGACCAACTTCCAGATGACCCGGGGCACGATGCTCTCGGCGCTGGAAATGATCAAGGGCGGTGACCTCCAGTACACAGGCGGCAAACTGGTGCCGGCCCCGCAGTCGGTCTCCCGCGGCAAATTCGACTTCCGCAGTCTGGGCGGCATCAAGCAGATGACGCGTTACCCGGCCGGAGAACACCTCACCGTGCCCCGGCACGTGGAGACCAGGGCCGTCGAGACGATGCTGAGCGCCGACTCCCTGGCCCCCGGCACGCTGGCAAAGCTGACCCCTCTGGTGGTGCGGCCCGCCGCACTCGCCATGCGCACCCCGCTCAAGGACCTGACCGGCAAGCTCGTCAACCGGCTGCCCGAAGGTGCCGACCCCGAGAGCCGGGCCGCATCGACCTTCACGGTCGCCTGCGACGCCGTCGGCGGCGGCCGGGCCCGTCGCGGGACCGTGGTGGGCAAGGACATCTACGGACTGACCGCGGCACTCCTGGTGAAGGGAGCGCGGATCGCGGCTTCGGGGGGCGTCAGCGCTGTTGGCGGCCTCGCCCCTTCACAGGCATTCGACCCCCACACCTTCCTGGAAGGCTTCGAGCGTTTCTCTCTCAACTGGGACGTCGACGACCTGCCGGCCTGAACCGGCGCGACTTTCGACCCCGCCGGGGTTGAAGGATCAGATGCCTGCCACCTTCAACAGACGCCTTTCCCTGGCAGCTGCGGCCGTGGCACTGATGCTGCTGTCGGTCCTCGCCGTCACCGGCCCGGCCGGTGCGGCAGGCACGGGTGACAATCCCTGTCCCCAGCCCTACTACCCGCTGATGGGTGACTTCGAAGCAACTGCCGCCGAAGTCCCCGATCTCGCCGACCCCGGCCACGAGTACCCGGCGCTCGTGCTCAAGCCGACCGACACGGCCCGTTACCCTGGCAAGCGTCCCGTGATCGTGCTCCAGCACGGTCTCGGCGGCAACCGCTGCGGGGAATGGTGGCGGGCGCGCATCCTCGCCGGCAGCGGTTACGTGGTCGAGACCCACACGGCCGTCGCGGGCGCCACCACCACCGAGTCCTACGTGAACGCCGTGAGGGCGACCAGGGCGGCGATCGCGTTCATGAAGTCGCCCTCGAACCCGTACGCCACGATCAGTGACACATCGAGACTCGGCCTCGGCGGACACTCGATGGGATCGATCGTCACCAGCTCGCTGCAGGGAGACACGGACCTCGGAATCGATGCCGCCCTCGCCAGTGATTCGATCCGCCGCTGGACGAGCGGTGATCCAGCGGCAGCGGCCGGTGAATGTAAGGGCACGCCGGCCGGAGAGGTGACCCCCAGGGTGCCGACACTCTCCTTCGCCAAGGACGAACCCTGTGACGCACTACCCGACGTGACCTCCGCCGACCTCAAGCTTCCCGGCTTCCTCTGGTGGCGCGAACACCAGATCCCGACCATGCAGCTGGTCATGCGCGGATTCACCCACAGTGACTTCGGCGCCACCGAGGCCAACCAGAAGCTGGTCGCCCACTTCATGGTCCCCTGGTTCAGGCTCTACCTGGATGGCGACCAGTCACAGGTCGACCAACTCCTGTCCAGGACGATCGACGGGCAACCAGCAGCCGATGCACTCAGCGAGCACTACCTCTCGGGCGCTTACATAGAACCGCGCGTCGACTCGAGTGACTTTGCCGGATGGCTGAAGACACCGGAACCGAAGCTGACGGGGAAGGCGAATATCACGGTCTCCTCGAAGGCGATCGGCAGGGCCCGGCCGGGCAAGCGCTTCCGCGTGAAGGTCACAGTCAAGAACACCGGTGACGCGACCTTCCACAACCTGCGGCTCCGGCCGATGGTCACCCATTCGCTTTCCTGGCGACCGCGTGACGTGATCCTGAAGAACGTGAAGCCGGGAATCCGGAAGGTTCACGAGTTCAGCATCCACGTGCGAGGCACCGCACCGAAGGGGTCCCGGATGTCGGTCAGGATCCTCAGTTTCGAGGGTTGGAGCGACAAGCGAGTCGCCCCGAAGGTCACCATCTTCCGCCACATCCGCTGACCCGGGCAGGGCGGATCAGCCGAAGGTGAAGGCGTAGCCCTGGATGCCGGAGGGCAACGACAGGCTGAGCTGGTGGCGGCCCGTCTCCGGAAGGTCGACAAGCGAATAGAGGCGCTGGCCGTCGATCTCGGCAGAGCCGTTCTTCACGTCCTTGCCGGCGTCAGCGGCCTTGATCGGCTTGCCGTCGAGCTTGACCCTCACCTTCTTCGGCCCGCCGGGCGAGCCGAGGACGAGATAGACGCGCCGGGCACCGAAGTTCAGTGCCAGCTCTCCCCCGGCCGAGGTGGCGATGTCGGGAGAGATCAGCCACTTGCCGCCGTAGGCGAGCTGGTCCGGGCCCGGACTCTTCAGCTTGCCGAAGTCGTGGGGGCCGTCGAGGATCAGGCCGTTGGCGAAGTTCTGTGCCCGGGCCGAGCCGAGGTAGCTCTCCGGGGTACTCACGCCGCTGGAGACCATCGTGACGTTCTGGTCCGCATCGTCCTCTCCCGTGCCGGGGTCGCGGCCGGCCTCGGCCAGCAGGGAGCGCACGACCTCTTCCTTGTGGTCGTAGTCACCTTCCCCGAAGTGTGCGTAGCGGACTTTGCCGTTCGCGTCAACGAAGTACTCAGCCGGCCAGTACTGGTTCGCGTAGGAGTCCCAGACGGTGTAGT
>CAZXNX010000308.1:0-3641 GCA_964642225.1 uncultured Solirubrobacteraceae bacterium
GCCCCCGCCGCCGCCGGCCACCCGCGTACAGCAGCCCGCGCCGCCCCCGGCCGACCCGCCGCGCTCCGGCGGCCACCGTGGCCGCATCATCGCCGGCGTCTGCGCCGCCGTGCTCGTGCTCGGCGGTGGCGCCTACGCGATCGGCGCGCTCTCCGACGACGGCGCCTCGGGCTCCAGCACGACGGCCAACAAGGCGCTGCCGGCCATCACGGGCGCGCCCATCCCCCAGAAGACGGGGCAGAGCCGCGCCGCCGCGATCTACGCCAAGGCGAGCCCGGCCGTCGTCTCCATCCGCACCGGCTCGGGCTCCGGCACCGGCTTCCTCATCGACCGCAACGGCACCCTGGTGACCAACGCGCACGTGGTGGAGGGCTCCAAGCAGGTCGACGTGCGCTTCGGCGTCCACGGCACCGCGATCAAGGGCACGGTCAAGGGCGTCGACCCGTCCGCGGACCTCGCGGTCGTGGACATCGACGCCTCCGCGATCCCCAGCGGCGTCACGCCGCTCGGCCTGGCCGACTCGCGCACCGCCAACGTCGGCGACGACGTGATCGCCATCGGCAACCCGTTCGGCCTGGACCGCACGGAGACCACGGGCATCGTCTCGGGCATCGCCCGCGACATCCCCGCCCCCAACGGCTTCCAGATCAGCGAGGCGATCCAGACGGACGCCTCCATCAACCCCGGCAACTCGGGCGGCCCGCTGCTCAACGCGGCCGGCAACGTGATCGGCGTCAACTCGCAGATCGAGACGGCCGGCTCCTCCGGCAGCGTCGGCGTCGGCTTCGCCGTCCCCTCCAACCTCGTGCGCCAGGTCGTCCCCGGCCTCATCAAGGGCGAGACGATCAGCCACGCCTGGCTCGGCGTGCAGGTCGGCGAGGTCACCTCCGGCAACGGCGCGCTCGTCGGCGCCATCACCGCCGGCGGCCCCGCCGCCTCCTCGGGCCTGCAGCAGGGCGACGTGGTGCTGTCGATCGACGGCACCCCGACCCCGGATGCCAGCTCGCTGACGTCGACCATCAACGGCAAGCAGTCGGGCGCCAAGGTCACGCTGAAGGTGCGGCGCGGCGGCGAGACGAAGGACATCACCGTCACGCTCGGCACCCGGCCGGCCACCGCCTCCAAGACGCCATGAGCTTCGGGTCGCCGCTGGTCCTCATCGCACTGCTGGCGATCCCGGCCGCGGTGGCCCTCTACGCGTCCCACCTGGGGCGCCGGCGCCGCGCGGCCGCCGCCTTCGCCGCGCCGCAGATGACGCCCTCCGTGGCGCCGCACCGGCCGGGCTGGCGCCGCCACGCGCCGATGCTCGCGTTCCTCGTGGCCCTTGGCGTCCTCATCGTCGCGGCGGCCCGCCCGGAGCACACCGTCGCCGTCCCCGTCGAGCGCGCCTCGATCATGCTCATGACCGACGTCAGCAGCTCGATGAAGGCGACCGACGTGGCCCCCGACCGGCTCACCGCCGCGCGGCGCGCCGCCCAGTCCTTCGCCGACGGGGTGCCGGACCCGGTGAACATCGGCGTGATGGCGTTCAACCAGACGCCGAGCCTGCTGCAGGGCCCCACCACCGACCGCGCCGCCGTGCGCGCCGCCCTGGACCGGATGCAGGCCAGCGGCAACACCGCCAGCGGCAACGCGATCGCCACCGGCGTGCGCGTCCTGCAGTCGGTCCCCGCCGAGAACGGCAGGAAGGCGCCGGCCGCCATCGTCCTGCTCTCCGACGGCAAGTCGACGAGCGGCGTCGACCCCGTCGTCGCGGCCCGCGCCGCCGGCAAGAAGAAGATCCCCGTCTACACCGTCGCCCTCGGCACCCCGAACGGCACGGTCAGCGTGCCGCTGAAGAACGGCGGCACCGTGCAGCGCAAGGTCCCGCCCGATCCCACCGCGCTGGCCGAGGTGGCCCGCGTCTCCGGCGGCCGGGCCTACACGGCCGAGACCGCCGGCCAGCTCAGCCAGGTCTACGACGACCTCGGTTCGCAGCTGGGCAGCGAGAAGCAGCAGCGTGAGCTGACCGCCGGGTTCGCCGGCGGCGCCCTCGTCCTGCTGCTGGCCGGCTGCGCCATGTCCCTTCGCTGGTTCGGCCGGCCGATCTGATGCCCGGCGAGCAGCCCCCGCGACCCCCCTTCCCCACCCGAGCACCCAAGGAGCAACGACACCCATGAGCGACATCTTCGACACCCAGGAATCCACCCCGCAGGAGGACCGCACCGGCGACCAGGAGCAGGCCCGCGCCGCGCTCCAGGAGGCGCTGTACGAGGTCAAGCGCGTGATCGTCGGGCAGGACGCGATGCTCGAGCGGCTCGTCGTCAGCCTCCTCGCCGGCGGCCACGTGCTGCTGGAGGGCGTGCCCGGCCTCGCCAAGACGCTCACCGTCAAGACGATGGCCCAGGTGCTGGGCGGCTCCTTCAGCCGCATCCAGTTCACCCCCGACCTCGTCCCGGCCGACCTCGTCGGCACGCGCGTCTACCGCCCCGACACCGGCACCTTCGACGTCGAGCTCGGCCCCGTGTTCGGCAACTTCCTGCTCGCCGACGAGATCAACCGCGCCCCCGCCAAGGTCCAGTCCGCGCTGCTGGAGGTCATGCAGGAGCGCCAGGTCACCATCGGCGGCACGAGCCACCAGGTGCCGCGGCCGTTCCTGGTAATGGCCACGCAGAACCCGATCGAGACCGAGGGCACCTACCCGCTCCCGGAGGCCCAGGTCGACCGCTTCCTCATGAAGATCATCGTCGACTACCCGACCCCGGGCGAGGAGGCCGGCGTGGTGGGCCGCAGCCTCGGCAAGCCCGCCGCCGTGCGCGAGCGCGTGTCGGTCGAGGACCTCGCGCGGTTCGCCGAGGCGGCCGACGACATCCTCGTGGACCGCGAGATCATCGGCTACGCCGTCGCCCTCGGCGACGCCACCCGCAACCCGGCCAAGTACGGGCTGCCCGAGCTGGAGTCGCTCATCGAGTACGGCGCCAGCCCCCGCGGGCCGATCGGCCTCGTGCAGGCCGCCCGTGTGCTGGCCCTGCTGCGCGGCCGCGGCCACGTGGTCGCCGACGACGTGCACGACCTCGCCGGCGACGTGCTGCGCCACCGGCTCGTCCTGTCCTACGACGCCCTCAGCGAGGGGGTCACCGCCGACGAGCTGCTGAACCAGGTGCTCGCCGCCGTGGCCATCCCCGAGTCCGATCACCTGATCCGGCGCGCGCAGGCTGCATGAGCCGGCCGTCCCTCACCCTCGTCCCGCCGGCGGCCCGCCAGGGGCCCGGGCCCATGCCCGGACCCATGGTGGACTCGCTCAACGTGCTGCTCACGCGGCGGGTGGCCCGCTCCCTGCCCGGGGACCAGCGGGCGGCGGGGGTCGGCGCCGGCACCGAGCTGGCGCAGCTGCGGCCCTACCGGGTCGGCGACGACGTGCGCCAGCTCGACGCCGCCGCGACGGCCCGCACCGGGGAGCCGCACGTGCGCGTGCACGTCCCCGAGCGCACGCTCACCACCTGGATCGTCCTGGACGTCTCCTCCTCGATGGCCTTCGGCACCGCCAAGCGGCTCAAGGCCGACGTGGCCGAGGGCGTGGCGCTCGTGCTCGGCCGGCTGGCCCTGCGCAGCGCCGGCAGTGTCGGCCTGGCCGCCTTCGGCGCCGGCGCGCTGCGCACGCT
>CAZXNX010000309.1:0-3638 GCA_964642225.1 uncultured Solirubrobacteraceae bacterium
ACGAAGCGCGGGGCGCCGTCGCCGTCACGCGACCGCGCATCGCCGGCGGGCTCGGCGGTCCGGGTGAAGTCCCGCTTGGCGTCGTACTCGTCCAGGTCGGCCATCGCTGCCCCCATCATCCCCGGTTGCAACGGCGCCCACGCGGTTTGACGGGCGCAGCAGCGCGGGTACCGTTCGCCCCATGGCGCTGCGCTCCATCTGGAACGGCACGATCACCTTCGGGATGGTCAACGTGCCCATCAAGCTGTACTCCGCGACCACGTCCAAGACGGTGAGCTTCCGGCAGGTCCACGTGACCGACGGCTGCCGCATCGAGCACCGGCGCATCTGCCCCGAGGACGAGGAGGTCGTCCCCTCCGCCGAGGTGGTGAAGGGCTACGACACCGGCGAGGGCCGCTACGTGATCCTCGACAAGGAGGAGATCAAGGCGGCCGCCGGCGACCGCGGCAAGGTCATCCACCTCGAGGAGTTCGTCGACGCGGCCGACATCGACCCCGTGTTCTTCGAGAAGACCTACTTCCTGGGCAGCCGCGACGACGCCGACGCCTACCGGCTCGTGCACGCCGCGCTGCGCGCCTCCAATCGCGCCGGCCTGGGCTACTTCACCTTCCACAACCGCGAGTACCTGGCGGCGGTGCGCGCCCTGGACGACGAGGTGCTCGGCCTCCACACCATGCGCTTCCACGACGAGCTCGTGGACCTGGAGGCGCTGGCCCCCGGCGAGCCGTCGCGCGCGCCGTCCAAGGCGGAGATCGACATGGCCGGCCAGCTCGTCGGCACGCTCGACACCGACTTCGACCCCGCCGCCTACGACGACCACCATCGGGAGGCGGTGCTGGAGCTCATCCGCAGCAAGGCCGACGGCAAGACGATCGACACCGCCGCGCCCGAGCCGGAGCAGGCCAGCGACGACCTGCTCGCGGCCCTGGAGGCCAGCCTCGCCTCCGGCAAGGCCCCCGCCAGGCGCACGCGCAAGGCACCGGCGAAGGCCACGGCGCCTGCCGGGGCCAAGAAGCCCCCGGCGCGCAAGAAGCCCACCACGAAGGCGAAGGGCTAGGCCATGCCGCGCACCCTCTGGAGCGGGTCCCTGAGCTTCGGGCTCGTCAACGTCCCCGTCGAGCTGCACCCGGCCACGCAGGACCTGGACCTGCACTTCCACGAGCTGCACGAGAAGGACGGCACCCGCCTCGTGCGCCGGCGCTACTGCTCATGCGAGGACGTCGAGGTGCCGTGGGAGGAGATCGGCCACGGGTACGAGCTCGACGACGGGCAGATGATCACCATCACCGACGACGAGCTCGCCTCCGTGCGGCCGAAGAAGACCCGCACCATCGACATCGAGGCGTTCGTCGAGCGCGCCCAGGTCGACCCCATCTACTACGACCGCCCCTACGCGCTGGTGCCCGCCGGCGAGGAGGACGGGACGCTGCGGGCCTACACCCTGCTCGTGGAGGTCATGAGCCGCACGGACCGCGCCGCGCTCGGGCGGATCGTCATGCACAACAAGGAGCACCTGGCCACGATCCAGGTGCGCGACGGCGTGCTGGCCCTCACCACCATGCGCTTCCACGACGAGGTGCGCTCCTCGGCCGACGTCCCCACGGGCGGCGCGGAGCCGACGAGGAACGCGGTCGCCGACGCCGTGTCGATCATCGACGAGCTGACCACGGAGTGGGATCCCACCGCCTACACCGACGGCTACCGCGAGCGGCTGGCCAAGGTCGTCACCCGCAAGCGCAAGGGCCAGCCGATCCAGGCGCCCGAGCCCGCCCCCGAGCCGAGCCCCGCCCCGGACCTGATGGCCGCGCTGCAGCGCACGCTGGAGAAGACCCGCGAGCTGTCCGATAGTCCCGCCAAGAGGCGCAAGCGCCCCGCCTCCGCCCCGGCGCCGGCCCGCCGCAAGGCCAAGGCCAAGGCCGGTTGAGCCCTCCCCCGCCGGGCGCCACGATGCGGGCGATGCGCTTCGAGGGTGTCGGCCGGCCGCTGCGGGCCACCGAGATCCCCGTGCCCGAGCCCGGCCCCGGCCAGCTGCTGCTGCGCGTGCACGCCTGCGGGGTGTGCCGCACCGACCTGCACCTCCTGGACGGCGAGGTCGCCATCGCCGACCCGCCGCGGGTGCTCGGCCACCAGATCGTCGGCACCGTCGAGCGCGGGCCACGAGCGGGCAGCCGGGTCGGGGTGCCGTGGCTGGGCTGGACGTGCGGGGAGTGCGAGTTCTGCCTCCGGGGGCTGGAGAACCTGTGCCCGAAGGCCCGCTTCACCGGCTGCGACATCGACGGCGGCTTCGCCGAGTACGCGGTCGCCGACGAGCGCTTCTGCTTCCCGTTGCCGGACGGCTTCACCGACACGCAGGCCGCGCCGCTGCTGTGCGCCGGCCTCATCGGCTTTCGCGCGCTGCGGATGTGCGGCGACGCCCCGCGCCTGGGCCTCTACGGCTTCGGCTCGGCCGCGCACATCCTCACGCAGGTGGCGATCGCCCAGGGCCGCCGCGTGTTCGCCTTCACCCGCCCCGGCGACACGGTCGCGCAGGACTTCGCCCGCGAGCTCGGCGCGGTGTGGGCGGGCGGCTCCGACGAGCAGCCTCCCGAGGAACTGGACGCCGCGATCATCTTCGCCCCGATCGGCGACCTCGTCCCGGCTGCCCTGCGCGCGTCGGCCCGTGGCGCGGTCGTGGTGTGCGGCGGCATCCACATGAGCGACATCCCCGCCTTCCCCTACGAGCTGCTGTGGGAGGAGCGCTCCGTGCGCTCGGTGGCCAACCTCACGCGCCAGGACGCGCGCGAGTTCCTCCCGGTGGCCGCCGGGGTGCCGGTGCACACGAGCATCACGACGTACCCGTTGGAGCGCGCCCAGGACGCCCTGGACGACCTGCGCGCCGGCCGCTTCAGCGGCGCGGCCGTGCTCGTGCCCTAGGCGTCGGCCGGGAAGAGGACGAAGGACTCCACCGCGACGTCGGGCTCCATGTGGTTGTCGCTGAGGAACGCCATGACCTTGCGGCCCATGATGCGCTCGACGCCCTCGACCATGTCGTCGCGCATCGTCTCCTGGTAGGCCTTGCGGGTGCTCAGCACCAGGGAGGCGCGGCCGTCGCGTACGAGGCTGCGCTCGCCCTTGGTCAGGGTGTCCTGCAGGACGACGGAGACCAGGTCCTCGTGGATGTAGGTCCGGGCGCGGGTCGGGCCGCGTCCCGTGTACTCGGCCAGCAGCCGCACGAGCAGGTTGGAGACGGCCGCGGCACGAGCGCCATCGGTCGGGGCTTCCTCATCGGGGGGGACGACAGACACGGGCTTCCTCTGGTTGGCCCCCTCCGAGATTCGGATCACGCAAGAGAGGAGAGGGCCTCAGGGTTCCGCCGTGATCCGCGATCCCCCCGTCGTCCCAAAGGGCCGGCGAAAAACCCGCGTAAGTCTGATGATAGCGCGCGGGGGCCGCGAATCCGGGCCCCGGCCGGCGGCCGGGGCCCGTCCGCGACGGTCAGCGCGCGGCGGTGTTCGCGAGTGCGACGTACGGGCGGCACGGCTCACCGCGCAGCCCCGGGCAGGGCGGCAGCGGCGTGGGCACGCCGACGCCGGAGATGGCCGGCAGCAGCACCCGCGAGGGCATCGACGGCGAGTGGGCCAGCTGCACGTCGGCCGTGC
>CAZXNX010000310.1:0-3625 GCA_964642225.1 uncultured Solirubrobacteraceae bacterium
GCTCGTGGGTCAGAAACGAGTAGGTGCCGGCTTGGTCGAAGGTCACCTCGAACACCGCAGCGCCGCCCGCCGGGACATACCAAGTAGATGCGGTGTCGCGTAGTGCAGGCAGGACCCCGTCGGGCTGGACCGCATCGAAGATCTCGCCCACGATGTGGAACGCGCTTCCGAGCGATGGTCCGGCGTCCACGAGGTAGATGCGGACGGGTTCACCGACCTTGACGTTGATCGGTCGCTGCATGTAGCCGAACGGCCGCCCGTTGAAGGCCGTGTAGATGGGCCGTCGGGTCAACATGTCCTTCTGTGTCCCGGTCAGAACGTGATTGCGGATGAGGCCGTAGAACTCGCTCTGCACGAGCATGATTTCTTGGGCAGCCGGCCGCGGCTCGGCCGGGTCGACGATCACCATGCCGTACATGCCCATGGCGACATGCCGCAGGACCGGGCCCGTGCCGCAGTGGTACATGAACACCCCGGCGCGACGGGCGACGAACGAGATCGTCTTCGTCTCGCCGGATTTGACCGTCGTCATGACCGCCATGGGATCCACCTCGGAGGCGTGGAAGTCGACCGAGTGTCCGTGCATCGGGTCCGCGTTGTGAAGCGTGATCTGGATGGTGTCGCCGACACGGGCCCGCACCACCGGTCCGGGGATCCCGCCGTTGAACGTCCATGCCTCGAATCTCAGGCCGGGCTTCCCGGGAAAGAGCCTGACCGTCTTGTGCTGCGCCGTGAGTGCGACCTTCACCGTGGCGGCGTTGGCCGACGCGCTTCCGAGCAGGAACAGCGCGAGGAGGACCGCACACAGCGGACCCCTTGTCGTGACGCGTCTCATCCCGGGACCAGGTCCTGCTCGTTCGTTGCGGGCTTGTGCGGGGCCCGCGTCCGGCTCACCACGATGAGCACCATGAATGCGATGACCGCCACCGCCGACATGAGGATGAAGCCGAGCGTGTACGACCCGGTCTCGGACTTGACCAGCGCCATGACCAGCGGGGGGAAGAAGCCGCCCAGGCCGCCGGCGGCGCCGACGACGCCCGTGACGGCGCCGACGCGGTCGGGGTACCACTGCGGGACGAGCTTGAACACGGCGCCCGTTCCCAGCCCGAGGAAGACGGCCATGCTCAGGCAGGCGGCCGTCAGCGGCACCATGTCCTTGTAGGTGGCCGCCAACGCGAGCGCGCAGGCGAACGTGCCGGCGAACGAGATGATGAGGACGTTCCGGGCGCCGATGCGGTCCGAGAGCCAGCCGCCGATGGGGCGCGCCGCGACGGCGAGCAGCGCGAACCCGGCGGCCCGCGAGCCCGCGTCGGTCTTGGTCAGGTGATGCACGCCGTGCAGGAGCTTGGGCAGGTACAGGAACATGGCCACGAAGCCGCCGAAGGCCATGAAGTAGAAGAGTGTGAGCGCCCATGCGCGACTGCTCCCGTGACCGCGGAACGCGGAGAGCCCGGCGAACATCCGGCCCCCGCCGCGGCCCTTCACCGCACCCTCGGCGTCCTGCGCGAACCGCCAGAACACGAGCGCCATCAGCCCGACGAGGCCCGCGGCGATCCAGAACGGGACGTCGAGGCTGGTGGCCTTGGCGATCCGCGGCGCGCTCAGCGCGCCGACGACCGTGCCACCCATCCCGATGCCGTAGATGCCCAGCGCGAAGCCCTGGCGGTTCGCCGGGTACCACGTGTTGACGAACGGGACGCCGACCGCGAACGATGCCCCGGCGAAGCCGAGCAGGAAGCCGAAGATGAGCACGGCCGTCCAGGAGTCGTTGAAGAGGGCCAGTCCCACGAGGGGCAACGGCGTGAAGGCCATCAGCGCGGTGAACACGCGACGCCCCCCGTACCGGTCGGTCATGGCGCCGAGTGGGATGCGCATGAGCGAGCCGAGCACCACGGGCACGGAGACGGTGAGCGCGAGCTCGGTGTCGGTCAGCCCGAGCTGGTCCTGCAGGTCGGGGCCGAGCGGACCCAGCAGCGACCAGGCGATGAAGCAGATGCCGAACGCGAAGGTGGCGAGCGTCAGGGCCCGGGCGTTGCCGGCGGGAGCGCCCGTGTTCTCAGGAGCGGACATGGGTCCTGCTTTCGGTCGGAGGGGGTGCGCTGACGCCACCGGTTCCGGCGCGCACGTTCAGCGGGGCGCGCGCGCGGTAGACGATCGGCGGACGGCGCAGGTAGGCGATGGGCACGCTCCACGCGTGAACGAGCCGGGTGAACGGCCAGATGCCGATCAGGATCCAGCCACCGATGGCGTGCAGCTGGTAGCTGAGCGGGACGCCGGAGCCCGTCATGAGCGCGGCGTCCGGATGCAACAGGAAGAGGCCGCGGAACCAGGGCGACACCGTCTCGCGGTAGTCGTAGCCGCCGTTGACGAGGTTCTCGCCGACGGTGTTCCACATCCCGGTGAGCACCATGAAGCCGAGGAGCACCATCACCGCGACGTCCCAGCCCCGGGTCGTCGCGGCGACCCGGTGGTTCGTCAGCCGGCGCACGATGAGGATGGCCAGGCCGGCGAGCGTCGCCACGCCGGCGAGCGTGCCCATCGAGGCGGAGAAGATCCGGTAGGTGTTCTCGCTGATCCCCAGCGCATCGGTCCAGTCCTTGGGGATGAGGATCCCGATGATGTGGCCGCCGATGACGGCGAGCAGCCCGACGTGGAACAGGGGGCCGCCGATCTTCAGCCAGCGCCCCTCGAGCAGCTGGGTCGACCGGGTGGTCCAGGTGAACTGGTCGCGGCGGTAGCGCCAGACGTGGCCGACCACGAAGGTGGCGATGGCCAGGTACGGGAGGACCAGCCAGAGGAAGGTGGCCCCGCGGCTCACGGCGACCGGGGTCATCGGATGACCTCGATCTCGGGCATGACCTCGGGCGGGGCGAACGGCTCGAGGCCGACCTCCTCGTCGGGCGGGCCCTCCCGGGCGATGCGCCGGGCCTCCGCGAGCTCATCGGCGCTGAGGGCGGGAAGGATCGAGACGACGGCGTCCAGCACGCCCGCGTACGGGCTGTCGATGTCGTGCAGGCAGGCGCGGAGCAGTTCGATCCCCGGGCGCATCCGGGCCAGGACGGCGTCGGCGTCGTCGCCGGGAGCGAGCGCTGCGAACTCGAGGATGGCCGGGAGGTAGTCGGGCAGCTCGCCGCCCTGGAGCTCCAGCCCGGCCTCGCGGTAGCGGTGCTTGTTCCCCAGCAGCGTGGAGCCGCGCTGGCGGCGGTCGCCGTCACGGAAGTAGGACAGGTGCAGCGATGCGCGCCTGTGGAAGTCGAACGTGGCGACGTACTCCTCCTGGGCGCGGTCGCGGCCGATCCGGGCGCGATGCTCCAGGAACGCGGACAGCTCGCGGCCGGCCCGGCCCGGAACCTCGCCGGCGACGGCGCGCATGGCGTCCGTGGCGGCGAAGAGCACCTCGTCGGGGTACTCGAGCAGGAGCGCGCCGAGGCGCAGGACGTCGCTCATGCCGCTCCCCCGTCCTTGCCGTTGTGATGGGTGATGCCCAGGGTGGTGGGCCGGCCGCGCTCGGCGAGGGCCACCAGGTCCACCTCGCCCTCGGCCTCGTCGGCCCCGGGGCCGCAGGAGCCGGGGCCGCCGGCGAAGTCCAGCCCGCAGCCGCCCTGTCGCGCGGTGAGGTTGTCGG
>CAZXNX010000311.1:0-3602 GCA_964642225.1 uncultured Solirubrobacteraceae bacterium
CGCGCTGGGCATCGCGGCCCTCTCGCGGGGCGCCCGGAGCGGCCTGTTCGTGGACCGCGCCCGGCCCGCGGCCGCGGTGGTGAAGCCCAATCTGGCCGCGCTGGACCTCACCGCGCCGCACGCCCGGGTGCGCGTGGGGGACGCACTGGCCGTTGCGCGCGACGCACAGCGGGCCGGTGACGCATACGATCTGGTGTTCCTCGACCCTCCCTACCGGCAGGCCGCCGGGCTGGGCGCTGGGCTCACGGCCGCGTTGGCGCCGGTGCTTGCACCGGGCGGGCGCATCGTCACCGAGAGCGACCACCGCCATCCGCTCGCGCTGGACCTCCCCCTGATCCACGAGCGCCGGTACGGCGACACCCTCATCTGCATCCACCAGCCATGACCGCCTCCCCGTCCAACCGCATCGCCGTCTGCCCCGGCAGCTACGACCCGATCACCAACGGCCACCTGGACGTCATCGCCCGGGCCGCCAAGCACTTCGACGAGGTCGTCGTCGCGGTGGTCAACCTGTCGGTGCGCAAGAGCAAGACGCTGTTCGACGTCGAGGAGCGGCTGAAGTTCATCAACGACGCGACCGCGGAGCTGGGCCTGGAGAACGTGCGCGCCCAGCCGTTCGCGACGCTCGTGGTCGACTTCGCCCGCGAGGTCGGCTCGCACACGATCGTCAAGGGGCTGCGGGCCATCTCGGACTTCGAGTACGAGATGGAGATGCACCAGCTCAACCGCCGTCAGGCGCCGGATATCGACACGCTCTACCTGATGTCGAGCCCCCAGTACAGTTTTCTTTCCTCCAGTGGTGTGAAGGAACTCGCCACGTTTGGTGGAAACATCGAAGGCCTGGTCCCAAATCCGGTGGCCCGGCGTTTGCAGGAAGAACTCACGCGGTAGCGAAAGACAGGCAACCCCATGGACGTCCTGGTTCTCATCGACAAGCTGGACGATCTCGTCCACAACGCCAAGCCCGTGCCCCTGACGGACCAGGTGCGCGTGGACAAGGAGGAGATCTACGACCTCCTGGACCAGATGCGCGCCACGATCCCGGAAGAGATCAAGCAGGCCCGGTGGATCGTCAAGGAGCGCCAGGAGATGCTCGCCGAGGCCAAGCGCGAGGCCGAGCGCATCGTCAAGGAAGCCCGTGAGAAGCAGGAGCAGCTGATCTCCGACGAGGAGGTCACCAAGCAGGCCGAGCGCGCCGCCGAGGACATCCTCGAGGACGCCCGCGCCCGCGAGCGGGAGATCCGCCTCGGCGCCGAGGACTACGCCGACGACATCCTCAACACGCTCGAGATCAACCTCTCGAAGTTCATCGCCGCCGTGCAGCGTGGTCGCGACCGCCTGCAGGGCAAGGACGACGACCTGGACGACGCCGACCGGTAGCCACCGGTCCGTCGAGCGGAGCGGCCGCAGGGCTCCGTCGCAGGGTGCAGTTTCTCGTGCAGTCCGTCCGGTCCGCTTGCGACGGTGAGCGGCCATGCGCTTCCTGCACACCGCCGACTGGCATCTGGGCCGTTCCTTCCACGGCTCCTCGCTGCTGGACGCCCAGGCGGCCTGGCTGGACTGGCTCGTCGACGTGGCCCGGGAGCGGCAGGTCGACGCGATCCTCGTCTCCGGGGACATCTACGACCGCGCCCTGCCGCCGCTCGACGCGATCGCGCTGGCCGACCGGGCACTGAGCCGGCTCGTCGACGTCGCCCCGGTCGTGGCCATCTCCGGCAACCACGATTCGGCCGGGCGCCTGTCCTTCGGCGCGGCGCTGCTGGAGCGGGCCGGCGTGCACCTGCGCACCGACCCCACGCGGGCCGGCGAGCCGGTGATGATCGACGGCACCGCCGTCTACGCGATCCCCTACCTGGAGCCCGACCTCGTGCGCGGCCCCCTCGGCGTCGGCGAGCGCGGCCACGCCGCCGTGCTCGGCGCCGCGATGGACCTCGTGCGCGCCGACCTGGCCGAGCGGCCGGCCGGGACCGGCTCCGTCGTGCTCGCCCACGCCTTCGTGCAGGGCGGGGCCGAGAGCGCCAGCGAGCGCGATCTCAGCGTCGGGGGCGTCCCGCACGTCCCGGCCTCGGTCTTCTCCGGCGTCGACTACGTCGCCCTGGGTCACCTGCACGGCCCGCAGCGGGTGGGGGAGAACGGCCGCTACGCCGGCTCGCCCATCGCCTTCTCCTTCTCGGAGGAGTCCCACCACAAGTCGGTGGTGCTCGTCGAGCTGGGCGCAGCCGCGCCGGACGACGGGCAGCAGTCCCTGCTGGATGCGCCGGCCGGTGTGCACCACGAGCTGATCCCGTGCCCGGTGCAGCGGCCGCTGGCCCGCATCAGCGGCCCCCTCGACGTGCTGCTGGCCGATCCCGCGCTCGCCGACGCCGAGGCGGCGTGGGTCGAGGCGACGATCACCGATCCGGTCCGGCCGCTGGAGGCCATGGAGCACCTGCGGGCCCGCTTCCCCCACGCGGTGGTGCTGCGGCACGAGCCGGCCGGGGCCGCCGCCGGCGTCGCCGGCAGCTACGCCGAGCGCGTGCGCGGGCTGGACGACCGGGCGCTGGCCGCCCGCTTCGTGGAGGACGTGCGCGGGTCCGGGCCCACCGGCGATGAGCAGGCGCTGCTGGACGACGCACTGGCCGATCACCGGCTGGTCGAGTCGCTGGCCTGAGGCGCGCGCGGCCTCGTGCGGCTCCACCGGCTGCAGCTCCAGGCGTTCCAGGCCTTCGCCGGCCCGCAGGACATCGACTTCGACGCGCTCTCGGACGCCGGGCTCTTCCTGCTGCACGGCGACACCGGCGCGGGCAAGACGACGCTGCTCGACGCGGTCTTCTTCGCCATCTACGGCAGCCTGCCCGGCGCCCGCGGCAGCGATGCCCGGATCCGCTCGGACCACGCGGCCGTCGATCTCCCCACCCAGGTCACGCTGGAGCTGACGATCCGCGAGGAGCGCCTGCGCATCGTCCGCACCCCGGAGCAGGAGCGCCCCAAGGCACGGGGCGAGGGGATGACCCGCGCCCAGGCCACCGTCCGCGTGAGCCGGCTGGAGGGGGACGGGACGGAGACCGTCCTGGCCACGCGCCTGGACGAGGCGGGGCTGGAGCTGAAGGAGCGCATGGGGATGAGCCGCGAGCAGTTCGCCCAGGTCGTGCTCCTGCCGCAGGGGCGGTTCGCCACCTTCCTGCAGGCGCAGAGCAAGGACCGCGTCGCACTGCTCAAGCCGATCTTCGGCGCCGAGCGCTTCGAGCACGCGGAGGCGTGGCTGGCCGAGCAGGCCCGCGACGCCGACACCCGCAGGGACCAGGCCGTCGCCGGCGTGGCCGGGACGGTCGCCCAGGTCGAGCAGGTCGCCGGCACGGACGCGCCCGAGGGATGGGAGCAGCAGCCCGAGGTGCTCATCGCCTGGGCCGCCGCCCAGGAGGACGGCGCCCGCCGTCAGGCGACGCTGGCCGGCGAGGCCGAGGTGCTGACCGCGCGGGCCCGGACCGAGGCCCAGGACGCCGCCCTGGACGCCAAGGCCCTGGCCCAGCGTCAGGCCCGCGCGGCGGCCGCCACGATCTCGCTGCGCGAGCACCGCGCCCAGGAGGGGGACCGGGCGGCCTGGGAGGGCGAGCTGCGCGGGG
>CAZXNX010000312.1:0-3583 GCA_964642225.1 uncultured Solirubrobacteraceae bacterium
AGCACGAGCAGGGCGATCGCCAGGGCGCCCTCGCGGCGGCCCGCGCCGGCCCGCCAGCGCCGCAGGGCGTCGGCGCACAGCGCTCCGAGCGTCCCGGCCAGCAGGCAGGAGATGCCGTAGTCGTGGCCGCCCGCCGCGACGTAGGTGCCCGGCACGTCCTTCCAGATCTCCACCTGCAGGACCCAGTAGACGACGACGGCGCTGAGGACGTGGCCGGACAGGGCGGCGGCCGCCCACCGCACGGCGCCCTGGCGGCGGATGACCACGACGCTGGCGCCGGCCAGCACGGCGAGCTGCAGGAAGGGCAGCGAGCCGCGGACGATGAGCCCGCTGCTGAACAGGCGCCACACCTGGCCGTGGTCGACCACGATGCGCTGCCCGCCGCTGAGCGGGGCGACGAGGTCCACGCCCGACAGGCGCAGGACGATCCCCGCCGCGATCACCACGGCGACGGCCGCCGCGGCGACGACCACGATCCGGTCGGCGCGGCTCGGGGTGGCGGCGGACGACTGCATCGCCGCGAACCCTAGAGGCCCGCCGGCCGGTCAGTCCCGGTTGGGGGCGTCGCCCAGCATCGCGCCCTGGAAGGCCTGCAGCCGCAGGTCCTCCAGCCGGGTGAGCTGGCCCTCGGCGCGGGCGATCAGGCCCTCCACGCCGATGGGGGCGATCCGCGGCTCGGTCTCCTGGAGGGTGCGCAGCGCCGCCCACAGCGCGAGCTTGCCGCGGACTCCGACGAGCAGGCCCTCCAGCTCGTCGACCCGGCTGAGCGGGGAGAAGGTGAAGACGTGCCCGTTGGACTTGCCCCGGGCGACGAGCTCGGCGAGCCAGCCGGTCGCCACCTTCACGCGGTTGGGGCGCACCTCGATCCGGCGCATGAGCTCCAGCAGCGCCGCGCGGTCGCGCTCGATGTCGACCACGAGGTCGGCGAGGTACAGGCCGTAGGCGCTGGCCTGGTTGTGGCGGGCCGCGCGACGGGCGAGGTTGCGTCCGGCGGTGGCCCCGGCCAGATGGTCGTTGAGGTAGATCGACAGGTAGTCGCTGGGCATGTCATCTCGCCTTACCCGCTTGTCACGTGCGCAATCGCCGGTGATCGGGTAGAAGCAGCAGCACGCCGCTCTCCAACCGCATCGAATCCGACGACGCCGTCGCCGCTGCGGTGGAGGACGACGCGCGCCCCGGAACGGAAACGACGGAGCAGGAGGCGGCCGATCGCGGCCGGCAGCTGCGCCGCAGCCTCATCAGCCTGGCCATCCTCGGCGTCCTCATCGTTGCGCTGTTGTTCGCCGTCCCCGGGCTCAACGGCGTGGAGAAGCTCATGCGCCAGGCCGACCCGTGGTGGCTGGCGGCCGCCGTCCTGCTGGAGGTGGCCAGCTGCCTCGGCTACGTGCTCGTGGTCCAGCTCGTCTTCGCCCGCGCGCCGCTGCGGTTCGCGGCCCGCCTGGCCCTGGCCGAGCTGGCCTTCGGGGCGGCGGTCTCGCTCGGCGGGGCCGGCAGCATCGCCCTGGGCGCCTGGGTCCTGCACGCCGTCGGGGTGCCGACCAAGCGGATCGTCGAGCGCTCTGCCGTCCTCTTCCTCCTCACCAGCGCGGCGAACGCGATCGTCCTGGTCGTGTTCGGCGTCGGGCTGTGGCTCGGGCTGGAGGGCACCGGCGACCCGCTCCTGAGCATCCTGCCCGCGGCGGCCGGGCTGGCGATCCTGCTCGGGTGCCTGGCCCTGCCGCGCTGGGTGGACCGCCACCACGACGAGGCGCAGTCGGGGCGGCTGGCGACCACGGTGGCCGGGCTGGCCGACGGCATCCGCACCACGCGCACGATGCTCGTCACGCCGAACTGGCGGCTGCTCGGGGCCTACGCCTACCTGCTCTGCGACATCGCGGTGCTGTGGGCCTGCTTCAAGGCGCTGGGCTACGACATCCCCATCGCCCCGCTCGTGCTGGCCTACCAGATCGGCTACCTGGCGAACATCATTCCCATCCCCGGCGGCATCGGCGTGCTGGACACCGGGCTGGTGGCGATGCTCGTCCTGTACGGCGCCCCCGCCACGACCGCCGCGGCGGCCGTCCTGCTCTACCACGCGATCGTCCTGTGGATCCCGTCGCTGTGGGGCACCGTGGCCTACGCGCTGCTGCGCCGCCAGATGCGCCACCCGATCCTGCCGCGCACCCCCTAGGGGAGGCGGCCGGCGCCGGCCACGGCGGCGAGGCCCGCCCCGGCGAGCAGGAGCAGCGCCCCGCCCGCGAACCACTCGCCGACCTGGCGCTCGCGCTCGGTGCTGCCGAGCTGGGAGCCGAGGCGCTGGTAGATCGAGCTGAGCTCCGACCCGCTCTCGGCGGTGAAGGCGCGGGCGCCCGAGGCCTTGGCGATGGCCTGCAGCGTCTCGGGGTCCGGGGCCACCACGAGCGGCTGGCCCATCGGGTCGTTCGGGTTGGGGATGGTGGCGTCCTCGGTGCCGAGCGCCACGGTGTACACCGGGACCTTGGCCTTGCCCGCCTCGGTGGCCACCGGCACGGGGTCGCGCCCCACGGTGGTGGCGCCGTCCGACAGCAGCACGATCGCCGTCGGCTGGTTGCGCGCGTTGGCCTTGACCATGTCCAGCGCGCTCTGCAGCGCCTCGCCGGTGGCGGTGCCGCCCTCGGCCTGCAGGCTGTTGATGACGTCCTTGGTCGCGCCGTGCTTGGTCGTCGGCGCCTGCACCGTGTCGGCCGTCGTCGAGTAGGCCACGATGCCGAGCTGGGTGGAGTCCGGCAGCTTGTCCACGAAGGTGTCGGCCGCCTTCTGGGCCGCGCCCAGGCGGGTCGGGGACACGTCGGTGGCCTGCATCGAGCCGGAGTGGTCGACCACCAGCACGACGGTGGCGCGCTTGGTCGGGACGGCCTCGGTGACGTGCGGGTCGGCGATCGCGAAGACCATCGCGGCCATCGCCCCGGCGAGCAGCGCGACCGGGAGGATCGAGCGCCACGCGGGCGTGGCGGCGGCCGCCTCGCGCAGGGCGGAGACGGCGGTGAAGCGGATGGCGTAGCGGCGGGCGCGCGAGCGCTGCCAGCGCATGGCCAGGAACACCGCCGGGATGAGCAGCAGGGCCAGGAACCAGAGGGGTGAGGAGAAGCTCATCGCAGCTTCCTGCCCATCTCCAGCAGCCAGTCGTCCTGCGTGGACAGTGCGACGTGGTCCACGCGCAGGCGGCGCAGCTCACGGGCGACCTGCTCCCGCCGCTGGCGCTCGACCTCGGCGAACCGCTCGCGAACCTGGCGGCGCGACGTGTCCACGCGCAGCAGGTCGCCGCTCTCGGGGTCCACCACGGTGAGGCGCCCGGCGTCGGGCAGCTCCTGCTCGCGCGGGTCGCTGATCTCGATGGCCATCACCGAGTGCCGGGCCCGCAGGGCGCCGAGCGGCCGCGACCACGCCTCGTGGTCGCGCCAGTCGGAGATGACGGCCACCAGGCCCGGCTGGCGCGCGGCGCGCTCCACGAACCGCAGGGCGTCGGCCAGGTCGTGCGGGTCGTGGGCGCCGTCGGGGGCCACGCCCTCGTCCAGCGCGCGGCGCAGCGCGACGAGGCCGGGCTTGGAGCCGCGCGGGGGCAGCG
>CAZXNX010000313.1:0-3575 GCA_964642225.1 uncultured Solirubrobacteraceae bacterium
GGAGATCGCCCCCGCCTCCGCCGGCTCCCTCGTCCTGGCGCCGCGGCCCGGCGGGCTCGTGCGCTGCGCGCTGACGGCCGGCGACGCGGCCGAGAACGGGCGGTTCTCCGCCGCGCTGGACGAGGCGCTCCGCCCCGCGCTCGGACAGCGCTACATGATCAGCCGGCCCTGCTGGCCCGCGGGCCGCGGCCGGGGCGCCGTCCGGTGGCGGGCGCTCACGTTCCGCCCGCCGCTCGACGTCGCCTGGCACCCCGTCCCCTCGGACCTGGGCTCCCACCGCGAGCGGGCCGACGCCTACCACGTGGCCTGGACCGCCCACGTGGGCCCGGGCGACCTGCTCTTCGCCGGGCGCGAGGGCGCGGCCGGCCGGGAGGCCCTGAGCGCGTCGGCCTCCGGCGAGGCGCCCTACGTGACGAGCCGCCGCCAGCTCTGGCACTGAGCCGGCCGGGGAGCCGCGGACCGCAACTAGACTGCGCCCCATGTCACCGTTCCAGCAGGACCTCCCCGCCCTGACCGGCGGGACCATCGCCGCCGCCGACCTCGATGGCCGCGCCGTCCTCGTGGTCAACGTCGCGTCGCGGTGCGGGCTGACCCCGCAGTACGAGGGGCTCGAGCGCCTCCAGCGCCGGTACGAGGACCGCGGCTTCACCGTGCTCGGCGTGCCCTCCAACGAGTTCGCCGGGCAGGAGCCGGGCACCGCCGAGGAGATCCAGGCGTTCTGCTCGATGACCTACGGCACGACCTTCCCCATGACCGACAAGCTCGAGGTCAACGGGGACGGCCGGCACCCGCTGTACGAGACCCTCACCGCCACCCCGGACGCGGCGGGCGACGCCGGCGACGTGCAGTGGAACTTCCAGAAGTTCCTCGTCGCGCCCGACGGCGCCGTCGCCCGCTTCCGCCCGCCGGTCGAGCCGGAGTCCGATGAGGTCGTCGCGGCGATCGAGGCCGCGCTGCCGGGCGCCTAGGGCCATGTCGTGAGGATCCACGCGCTGAGCACGGGGACCGTGCGGGTCAAGGACTCGTTCCTGTTCGCGCGCACCGGCGTGCGCAGGCAGCTCACCCTCCTGCTGCCGAGCCCGTGGTCGGCGCCGCTGCCGATCCACGTGTGGGTCGTCGAGCACGGGGGCCGGACCATCCTCGTCGACACCGGGACGACGGCGGCCGTGCGGGACATCCCGTTCGCCCGCTTCGACGTTCCCGCGAGCCAGGAGCTGCCCGCGCTGCTCGCCGCCGCCGGCCTGTCGCTCGCCGCCGTCGACACCACGGTCCTGACCCATCTGCACGGCGACCACATGGACGGCGCCCCGCTCGTCGACGGCCCCGTGCTCGTCCACGACGCCGAGCTGGCCTTCTCGGCCACCGCGCGCGCCCGCCTGGCCCAGCGCCTGTTCCACCAGCCGCTTCCCGCCGGCGCGGACCTGCGGCCGATGGCGCTCGACGGCGGCCCGTTCGGCGCGTTCGCCGCGAGCCGGGCGCTCACCGACGATGGGCGCGTGCTCGCGGTGGCCACCCCGGGCCACACCCCCGGCCACATCTCGATCATCTGCATCGACGACGAGGGGCGCCACGTGCTCCTGGCCGGCGACACGACCGACACCCTCGAGCAGCTCCGCGCCCGCCGGTCCGACGCGGTCAGCCCCGACCCCGCCGTCACCGTGGCGACGATCGACGCGATCCTCGCCCACGGGCGCGCGCACCGGACGGTCTACCTCCCGTCGCACGACCCGGAGTCCGCCGCCCGCCTGCGCGACGGCACCCTCCTCTAGGAGGCCCCGCCCTTCAGCCCTGGCCGCGCCGCCAGCGCCGGCGGCCCGTGCCCTGCTCGTCGGCCTCCGGGGGCGCGCCCAACCGAATCTCCCCGTCCATCAGCTTCTTGGCCTGCTCCAGGGCCTGCGACCACACGCCCTCGATCGCCCGGCTCACCTCGGGATCGTCGGAGCGCTCCCCGACGCGGAACGCCTGCGGCTCCTCCTGCCCGACGGGGTCGATCATCATGTAGCGCCGCCCGCCGGGCCAGCGGACCGACAGCAGCACCTTGTCGTCGCCGCGCAGGGCGCTGACGAAGGAGATCGGTCCGACGTCGGCGATGATCTCCTCGGCGGCGAGGCGCTGGTCCTCCACCCACTCGGGCGGCCACACGGGGAAGTCGTCGTCGCTCACACCCACATGCTCGCAGCCGTGAGGGGTTCCCGGCACCGCGCCGCTCGACCACTATCGTTGCCGCGCACGACATGGCCTCCCCCGCCGACATCTCCACCGCCGCGCTGCGCGCCCCCTTCGACGCCGTCACGCCCTTCACGATCGGGCTCGAGGAGGAGGCGATGCTCCTGCATCCCGTCACCCTCGACCTGCTGCCCGACGTCGGGCGCGTGCTCGCGCGGGTCCCCGGCGACGACCGGTTCAAGCCCGAGCTGCCGGCCGCACAGGTCGAGCTGGTCACGCCGCCGTGCTCCACGGTCGGCGAGGCGATCGGACTGCTGGCCGACGGGCGCCGCGACCTGGCCCGGGCGGTCGAGGGGATCGGCCGCATCGCCGTCGCCGGCGTGCACCCGTTCGCCGCCGCCGAGGGCGAGCTCAGCGAGGGCGAGCGCTACGCGCACAGCGTCGCCCGCTACGGCGCGGTGGCCAGCCGTCAGCTCGTCGCCGCGCTGCAGGTGCACGTGGCGGTGGGCGGCGCCGACCGCACGCTGGCCGTCCACGACGCCCTGCGCTGCTTCCTGCCGGAGCTGGCCGCGATGGCGGCCAACGCGCCGTTCCACGACGGCCGCGACACCGGGATGGCGTCCGTCCGCCCGCTGCTCTCCCAGCAGCTGCCGCGCCAGGGCGTGCCGCCCGCGATCAAGAGCTGGGACGCGCTGGCCCAGGAGCTGACCTGGGGCCGGCGGGCCGGAGCGGTGCCCGACGCCTCGGTGTGGTGGTGGGAGCTGCGCCCCCACCTCTCCCACGGCACGCTGGAGCTGCGGGTCCCCGACGCGCAGACGACGGTGGCCGAGGCGTGCGGCGTCACCGTCACGGCCCAGGCGCTCGTCGCCTGGCTGGCCGACCGTCACGATCGCGGCGAGGAGCTCCCCACCGCGCCCGACTGGCGGATCGCCGAGAACCGGTGGTCGGCCCTGCGCCACGGGCTGAACGGGCATCTGGCCGACCTGGAGACCGGGGAGCCGCTGCCCACCCGCGAACGGCTGAAGGCGCTGCTGGACAGCATCGCACCGTACGCCGAGGCGCTCGGCGCCGGGGCGCAGCTCCGCGACGCCCACACGCTGGCGCAGACGGGCGGCGCCGAGCGCCCGCGCACGGCGGCCGCCGAGCGGGGGGGCGACCTGCACGCCCTCACCGCCTGGCTGGCCGACCGCTACATCTAGGCCGCGACGGCGGCCTCCGTCGCCTGGAGCACGCCGGCGCGGTCCTTGTGGCGCCGCTCGTAGGTGGCGACCTCCTGGGCCTTCGCCGCGTCGACGCCGTCCAGCGCCTTGCGGATGTCCTGCACGTTCTGCTCGTCGTATCCGGGCCACGGCTCGTTGCCGTGCAGCGACCGCACCCGGTCGGTGATCGTGCTGCGGTCCTGGTGACGG
>CAZXNX010000314.1:0-3558 GCA_964642225.1 uncultured Solirubrobacteraceae bacterium
TCTCGGGTCGGGGGGATCGAAGGTCTCGCGGGCCCGGGCGTCCTGCTCCCGGGCCATCTCGGCAAGGTCCTGCTGGGCGGCGGCGACGGCGCGCCGCAGGTCGGGGTCGCCGACGCCCAGGATGCGCGCGGCGAGCAGGCCCGCGTTGCGGGCGCCGCCGATCGCGACGGTGGCCACCGGCACGCCGCCGGGCATCTGCACGATCGACAGGAGGGAGTCCAGGCCGTCGAGGGCGCGCAATGGGACCGGGACGCCGATGACGGGCAGCGGGGTGGCGGCGGCGAGCATCCCCGGCAGGTGGGCGGCGCCCCCGGCCCCCGCGATGAGCACCTCCAGGCCGCGCTCCTCGGCGGTGGTCGCGTAGGCGAGCATGTCGTGCGGGGTGCGGTGGGCGGAGACGACGCGCACCTCATGGCCGACGCCGAGCTCGGCCAATGCGTCCGCCGCCGGCCGCATCACCTCCAGGTCCGAGGCGCTTCCCATCACGATGCCGACGCGCACGGTCATGCCGGCCGCCGTCCTTCCAGCAGGGCGGCGGCGCGCATGGCGCGGGCCCGCACCTCGCGCGGCACGTCGCCGTAGGCGGTGACGTGCCCGAGTTTGCGGCCCGGCGCCGGGGCCTTGTCGTAGAGGTGCACGTGCACGTCGGGGACGGTCAGCGCCCAGGCGATGTCCCGGCGGGGGTCGTGGCCCCCGTCGCCGCCGATCACGTTGACGGTCGCCACGGCGGGGGCGCGCAGGTCGCACGGCCCCAGTGGCCAGCCCAGGATCGCGCGCAGATGCTGCTCGAACTGCGAGGTCACCGCGCCCTCGATCGTGAAGTGGCCGGAGTTGTGCGGCCGCAGGGCCAGTTCGTTGAGCACGAGGCCGTCGGGCGTGAGGAACAGCTCGACCGCCAGGATGCCGACGGCGCCGATGCGCTCGGCGATCTCCAGGGCCAGCCGGCGGGCCTCGTCGGCGACGGCGGCGGCGACGGGCGCCGGCGCGATGATCTCCCGGCACATCGCCTCCCGCTGGACGGTCTCCACGACCGGGTAGGCCGCGCACTCACCGGCGCTGGAACGCGCCACCAGGACGGCCAACTCCCGCTCGATCCGCAGCCGCGGCTCCAGCAGCAGACCGCCCTCCACCCCGGCCAGGAGCGGGGCCGCGTCGGCGAGACCCTCGATCGTCCATACGCCGCGCCCGTCGTAGCCGCCGCGCGGCGCCTTGGCGATCAGCGGCCAGCCGTGGCGGGCGGCGAACGCCTCGACGTCCCGCACGGTCTCGGCGTGGGCGAACGGCGGCACCGCGAAGCCCTCGGCGGACAGGACGCGCCGCGCGTGCAGCTTGTCCTGGGCCAGCAGCTTCGCCGGCGCGCCCGGGGCGATCTCGACGCCCTCGGCGGCCAGGGTGCGCAGGTGGTCGGGGTCGACCCGCTCGTGGTCGAACGTCAGGACGGCGCAGCCGGCGGCGAAGCGGCGCAGGTCCTCCAGCGAGGAGGCGGAGCCCACTGTCGCATGGGCGCCGGCCCGCACCGCGGGGTCGGCGGGCGAGGCGGCGAGCACGTGCAGCTCGACCCCGAGGCCGATCGCGGCCTGGTGGGTCATCTGGGCCAGCTGCCCCGCGCCGACCATCCCGACCCGCACGGGCACCGGGGGCGGCGCGGCGTCAGGGGAGCGGCGGTACATGACGGCGCTCATGCGAAGTACTCCGGGCGGCTGACGAAGGTGTCCGACAGGAACATCACGCCGGACGAGGCGGCCAGCAGCGGGCGCAGCCCGGCCAGCAGCGCGTCGACCTTCTCGACCGGCACCACCGTGATGAGGAGCTCGAGCGTGGCCTGCTCGTTGAACAGGAGCCGCCCCTGGTGGTAGCCGTGGTGCCCGAGCCCGGACACCCCCGAGAGGCTCGTGAACCCGGTGGCGCCGGCCGCCCGGAACAGGTCGCGGACGGCGTGCGCGTCGGCGCCGCTGACCACCACCTCGATCTTCGTCATCTTGGTCAGGTCCTCACGGCTCTTCACGATGCCTCCGGGGTGACGTCCCACGGCTCCCAGCCGCGGGGGGTGTGGCGCAGCCAGGGCTGCGCGCCGTGCTCGCGAGCGGCCAGGGCCACCCACGCGTTGCCGAACAGGTGCTGCAGGACGGTGTTGCGGGCGACGATGTCGTCGATGCGCTCCAGCGGGGCCTGCACCACGGCCAGGAGCCGCATCGGCTCGTGCACCAGCCGGTCGCCGTCCGCCACCGACTGCCAGGGCAGGCCGAGCTGCAGGTCGCCGTCGTGGCCGGCCAGCACGCCGATGCCCCCGACGACGTTGTGGATGGTCGTGGTGCCCGCGCCGAAGACCACGGGGTCAACGGTGGAGAAGTAGTACTGGCAGTTGATCCACTGGGCGACGACGAGCGGCGCGGTGAGGATGGTCTCCAGCGCCGCCCCGTCCGTGTCCACGGCGGCGTCGTAGGAGTGCAGGAACGCCCGGCGCCCCAGGTCGAGCCCGCGCGTCATCGCGCGCGGCCCGACGATGAAGGCGGCGTTGCCCGCCAGCCCCCACTCCGGGAACACCTGGGCCCAGTCGGTGGACCGGGCGCGCACGTGCCGGGCCGCCCGCTCGCCACCGGCCTGCGGCGTGGCGCCGGGCAGGGTCGCGCACCGCTCGGCGCTCAGCGCTCTGCCGGCCTCGCGCAGGTCCTCACCGAGGCGCTCCAGCGCGTCCCGGTGGGAGGCGGGGACGAGATGGGGGTCCAGCAGCGCCACCCGATCGGTCGCGGTGTCGTGCTCGGCCGCCACGAACCAGGTGTCGGGCGGCACGTGGATGCCGCGCTGAGCGAGGTGGGCGCGCACGTCGTCGCCGTTGAGGATGGCGGCGGCCGTCCGTGCGTTGGGCGCCCCGCGGTTGCCGCCGCACGCGCCGCAGTCCAGGGCGGCGGCGTACGGGTTGTTCTCGGTGGTCGACCCGTGGCCGCAGAGCACGACCAGCGGGGCGAACCCCGCGGTCAGGCCCATCATCGTCAGCGCGACCTCGGCGAAGAGGCCCCGCTCCTGGAGGGTGAAGCCCTCCTGGACGGTCAGCACGGTGGGCGCCGCGGGCGCCATCTGACGCCCCAGCCGGGAGCGCAGGCGCCCGTAGGGCCCGGCGAGCATCGTCCGGGCCGCCGCCACCGGCCCGGCCACGAGGCCGGAGGCCTCGGCGAGCGCGAACGGCGCGACCATGTCGTCCTTGGCGGCGTGGAACGCGTCGTGGCCGCCGGCCACCGCCCGGCGGCCGGCGAGCTCCCGGGCCGCCTGCTCCTGTGCCCCGGGGGCCGGGCGCTCGCGAATCTCGTTGCGGGCCTGCAGCAACACGGGGCACAGGGCGGTCGGCGTGCCACCCGCCAGGTCCTGGAAGCGGATGGCCACGGCGAAGAAGCCGGCGAAGCCGAGGGTCTCGTAGGGCCCCCCGGCCTCCAGGTGCCGGCGCAGGCCCTCCGAGCGTACGTCGATGCAGCAGACGAGCTGGGCCCGGGGCCGCGTCCACCGGGCCGCCGGTCCCGCGCCGTCGATCGCGGCCAGGAGCGGGTCGCGGTAGTGGGCCTCGTA
>CAZXNX010000315.1:0-3552 GCA_964642225.1 uncultured Solirubrobacteraceae bacterium
TCGCTGCCGAAGCGGGCGACGTCCACGCCCACTTCGAGCGGGCCGGTCGCGGGCGTCACCCCCTGGCCCGCGAGTGGCGCACTCACGGTGCCGTCGTTGACGGTTGCGAGCTGCAGCGTCGCCGAGCGGGCGCCGAGGGCGCCCGGGGTGAAGGCGACCAGCGCGGTGCAGCTCTGGCCGGCGGGCACGGTGGCGCCGGAGCAGGTGTCGCTGGTGACGGCGAAGTCGCCCGCGTTGGCTCCGGCGACGGTGACGGCCGGGGACGGTGCGACGACGAGCGGGGCCGCCCCGGTGTTGGTGAACGAGATCGGCAGGGACGCTGAGCGGGCACCGACGGGAACGGCCCCGTAGTCCAGGCCCGGCGATGCGGTGATCGGCGCGCTGAACAGCCAGCTCAGCGTGTTGCCCGTCGCGTTGGTCGCGACGGCATCGCGTGCCCCGTCGTCGTTGAAGTCGGCGATCGACACCGCCGTCGCCCCGCCGGCCATGGCCGTCTCCCGGCCGGGCGTGAGCAGGCCGGTGCCGGTGTTCAGCAGCGGCTGCGCCCCTGAGCCTGTCGGGGCGAGGAGGTCCGCGACGGCGTCGCCGTCGAGGCGGCCGATCGCCGCCGGCCCGAGGACGTTCGTCTGCGAGGTGGAACGCTGGGGCTGGAAGCCGCCGCGCCCGCTTCCGCGGAACACCGTGACGCCGTCGGCCAGCGTGGCCACGATGTCGACGTTTCCGTCCGCGTCGATGTCCGCGAAGTCCACGCTCCGGGGCGTGGCGGACAGCGGGAACACCTGAGGCGGCCCGCACCCGCATCCCAGCACGGTGAGGCTGTTGTCGCCGGTGTTGACGGTCGCGAAGGTGGGGATGACGCTCAGGAGGCCGGAGCCGATGGTTCCCTGTGCCACGGCGATCGGGTTCGGCCCGGGGTCCTGCGGGGGCTGCAGGGCGAAGCCGGGATCGTCATTGGCCAGCAGCGCCAGCCCGTCGACGGCCTCGCCATGGTTGGTCACGACGATGTCGTCCAGCCCGGTCGAGGGGTCCGCGAACGTGCGCAGCGAGCTGGGTTCGCTGCCGCCCGTCGGGTAGTCGCGCGTGGCGGGCGGGTCCGGGTCGGGGATGAACACCGGGGTGGTGGACCCGGGTGTGGTGTCGTTGATCAGGACGCTCACGGTGTCGTCGTTGCTGTTGGCCGTGGCCAGGTCCGGGAGGCCGTCACCGTCGAAGTCGCCGATCGCCACGTCGACCGGGCCGTCGCCCACGCTGAAGGAGGTCCGTGGGCCGAAGCTCGCGGCCGGGGCGCCCGGCGTCGTGGCGTTGAGCAGGACGCCGACGCTGTCGTCGCCCGTCTCGGCGACCACGACGTCCTGCAGGCCGTCGCTGTTGAAGTCGGCCGTGGCCGTCGCGGCGGGCTGACCGCCGACGGTGGCCGTCCCCGCGGGGGCCAGGTTCACGGTGGCGGAGGCGACCGCGGGGAGCGCGCTGGCGCCGAGCACCATGGCGGTGGACACGAGCAGGAGCCGGAGGCGGGACATGGGCGTTCCTTGGGTTCGACGGCGGACCGGAGCGGACGTGGCCTCAGCGTAGAGCACCTGGACACACCGATCGACCGGTTCTCAGCGGGTTCTCAGGATTCGTCGATGGCCTTGCGGATCCGCCGGCTGGAGACGGTCCCCTTGGCGCCGAGCCCCTGGGCGAAGTGGCTGATGCGCAGTTCCTCGAGCATCCACGGGATTTCCCGCAGCGCAGGCGGGCGCGGCGCGTCGCCGAGTGCTTCGAGGCGGGCGCGGTAGGCCTCCTCGAGGTCGTGCACGGCGTGCATGCGGTCGCGGTCCGGGCCCGGGGCGGCGGCCACGCGATCCAGGCGCTTGGCCGCTCCCTGCAGATACCGCTCCACGTCGGGCAGCCGCGTGGCGCCGGTGGCCGCGATGAAGCCGGGGTACACGAGCCGCCCGAGCTGGCGGGCCACGTCCAGCCGCGCGGCCTGCAACACGTCGTCGGCCGGGAGGGCGTCGAGCGCCCGCTCCACCGCCCGCGCGGCATCGAGGATCCGCACCGTCCGGTCGAGGAGGTCGCTGGTCGCCGTCACCAGCTCGCCGGCGACGTGGTCGCGCAGGCGGGCGAACCCGGCCTCGTCCCACGCCGGCCCGCCGCCGGTGGCGATGAGCCGGTCCAGCGCGGCGGTCGTCGCATCCTCGACCACCGCCCCGAGGTTGCCGTGCGGCGCCCCGGCGAGCGTGAGCGTCGCCGCCGTCCCCAGCCGCTCCACCACCGGCTTCACCGGGGAGGGCACGGTGAGCCGCAGCAGCCGGCGGGTGCCCGCCTGCATCGCCACCGCCTGGGCCTGCGGGGTGTCGACCATCCGCACCCCCGCGGTGGGGCCCTCGTCGACGAGCGTGGGGTAGGCCCGCACCGCGCCGCCGGTCCCGGGCAGGTCGACCTCGCGCGGCAGCGTCCCCAGGTCCCACGCGACGATCCCGCTGCGGGCCAGCTCGGGCGCCGCCTGCGCCAGCTGCGCCTGCAGCCGCGGCCGCAGCTCCTCGCGCAGCGCGGCCAGGTCGTAGCCCTCGGTCAGCAGCATGCCGTCGGCGTCCTCGATGCGGAACGTCATGCGCAGGTGCGGCGGCAGCGCGTCGAGCGACCACGTGCCGGCGGGGATCCGCACGCCGCGCAGCGCCTCGATCTCGCGCCGCAGCGCGTCGAGCAGCGGCTCGGTGCGCGGCGACAACCGCTCCAGCAGGGCGGTGGCGACGTCGGGCACCGGCACCAGCGGGTGGCGCAGCTCCTTGGGGAGCATGCGGATGAGCGTCGTGACCAGCTCGTGGCGCATGCCGGGCACGAGCCACTCGAACCCCGCCTGATCCATGCCGCCCAGCGCGGACAGGGGCACGTGCACCGACACGCCGTCCCGGTCGCTGCCGGGCTCGAAGTGGTAGCTCAGGCGCATCGTCACGCCCTGCTGCTTCCACCCGTTGGGCCGGGCCTTGGGGTCGACGGCGGCGTGCGCGTCCTCGCTCAGCAGGACCTCGCGGGTGAGGGTGAGCAGCTCGGGCCGGGCCAGGCGCTCGCGCTTCCACCACCGGTCGAAGTGCGCGCCGGAGACGACGTCGGCCGGGATCCGCTCGTCGTAGAAGGCGAAGACGGCGTGGTCGTCGGCGACGATGCCCCGCCTCCGCGCGCGGTGTTCGACCGTCTCGGCCTCCTCGCGCTGGCGCCGGTTCTCCTCCATGAACAGGTGGTCGCCCTTGCGCCGGTCCCACCCGCCCTCGACCAGCGCGCGGCGGATGAACAGCTCGCGCGACAGCACGGGGTCGATGGCGCCGTAGGCGACGGTGCGCCCGGTGACGATCGGCAGGCCGTAGAGCGTCACGCGCTCGGTGGCGACCACCGAGCCGCGCCCCGCGTCCCACCGCGGCTCCTCGTACACCCGCCGCACGAGGTCCCCGGCCAGCGGCTCGATCCACTGCGGTTGGATGCGCGCGGCGGTGCGCCCCCACAGCCGCGAGGTCTCGACCAGCTCGGCGACCATCACCCACGTCGGCTGCTTCTTGGCCAGCACCGACCCGG